>JALUEA010000129.1 GCA_027053135.1 Candidatus Altimarinota bacterium | reverse complement strand
TTATATTACTTCTCCAGAAGTAAATTTGATTTTATCAATTCAGTCATATCAAGAAGCAATTCATTCTCAGAGTTATGCAACTATTTTAGAAACAGTTGTATCGGCACAAGAACGAGAGGAAATTTATTATTTTTGGAGAGATGATAAAATTTTATTAGAACGAAATTCGTATATTGGGAATTTGTATCAAAAGTTTTTAGATACTCCTAATGATAAAAATTTTTTTGAAGCAATTATTGCGAATTATTTATTAGAAAGTTTGTATTTTTATAATGGGTTTGCGTTTTTTGATACGCTTGTATATAACCAAAAAATGATAGCAACAGGTCGTATGATTTCGTATATTCGACGAGATGAGCTAACGCATGTAACAATTTTTGCAAACATTATTAAAGAAATTAAAAAAGAGTATCCAGAAATGTATAATGAAGAAGTAATTATATCAATGACGAAAACAGCTGTTGAACAGGAAATTCAATGGACAAACCATATTTTAGGAAATGATATTGAAGGAATTACTACTACTTCAACAGAATTGTATACAAAATGGTTAGCAAATCAGCGAATGTTTTCTTTAGGGATTGATCCTATTTATCCAGAGGTGATTAAATCTCCATATAAACATTTAGAACATATGGAAGATAATAATAGTGAGAAAACAAATTTTTTTGAGAGTACGGTGGTAAATTATACACAAAGTTCAAGTATGAAAGGGTCTTGGGATTTTTAAAAATTTATATAAATATCTATGTTAGAGAATCCTACTGATTATTTTTTGCTAGGGGCTGGGCTTACAACAATGTTGTTTATAGTACTTGGAATATATAGAAAAAGCGAATGGACGAAAAATAATGCTTTACAGAAACAAATACAAAATGAGAATTTTGATTTGAAAATGGCGTTGGAGTCAAAAAATCATAGAATATCGGTATTGGAATCAGAAAATAAACGGAATAAAGAAAAATTGTTTGTTCAACTTGAAAAATTGGAATATGCACGAGTCGCATTAGAGAATGAAAAACATCGAATAGAGAAACAAGAAGAGGAAGAGAGAAAAAGAAATCAAGAAATGCATTATAAACAGTGGGTTAATCATGAAAAAAATGTGATTGCTACTATAAAAGATATTTGTAAAAATCTTGAATTTGGGTTTTCTGTATTTGATAATACAAATTTACCATTCGATTTTAATATGTCTGTAAAGCCAGATTGTATGGTTGAGTTTTTAGGGCAGTATATTATTTTTGATGCAAAAAAATCTAAAAATCCAAAAACATATGTATATGAGCAAGTAAAAAGTACTGCAAAGAAATATTCTGAAAATACAATATTTGATATGCTGTATTCAACAATATTTTTTGTAATGCCAGAGGAAAATATTCTTCATTTAGAAAAAACAATTTTTCATGATTCTGGGTATACTTTTTTAGTGGTGTCAGAGAATGCTTTGGTATCAGTATTTTATTTTTTGAAAAAAATTTCTCAGTATGATAAACTTGAGCGTTTAAATCCACAGGAGCGAGAAAATTTAATTCATTTAATTGCAACATATGATACGCATATTTCGTATCAAAATGCTGTAAATTTTGTGCTTGCAAAACAATCGTTTGCTATAGATGCTTTTAAAGAATATTTACCAAAAGACTTTATGCAAGATGTACACTTAGTACAAAAGAGAACAAAGAAGAAAATGATTTCTCCATCGGAAGTACTGTATTATATGAAAAATAAAGATATACAGAAAAAAGAAGGAGAAGAAATGCTTCATCCAAAACCAAAGATATCGTTAGATTTTATGGAAGATGCTGAGTATTTGTATACCAC
>JALUEA010000128.1 GCA_027053135.1 Candidatus Altimarinota bacterium | reverse complement strand
GTAAGATACTCTCTTTTAACTCCCCTCTTCTATTTTTTCTAAAATAAAAAAATCCAAAATAAGAAATAATAAAACCCAAACAACAACAGAATAATAAGGATAAATTTTTTATATGCTAAAGGAATGTTACACTTTTCGCTCCCATATTTTGCTCCACTGCACTTCATATATACTGAAACATTACGTAAAATAATTTTCAGGGGCTACTGAACAATATTTTTATAAAAAAAGAATCATTTAATTTAAAATTATGGACAAACCAATCTCAACTTTATTCATGCTCACTTCAGTTGATGGAAAAATTTCAACTGGATATACTGATATTCTAGATATCGATAAAGATTTTCCTAGAATAAGAGGAATCAAAGAAGGTTTACAACAATACTATGATATTGAGCAAACAACAGATTTATATTCATTAAACTCTGGAAAAGTCCAAGTAAAGGTTGGAGCAAATAAGCCTCAAAAAAATATTGTTAAATTACCCGTTAGTTTTCTGATTATAGATAACAAACCTCATCGTCGTTGCACTTTATTTTACCTCCAACCGATACCCTACTCCTCTCACCGTTTTAATAGGATCTTCATTAATATCTGAAAAAAGTTTTTTACGAATATTTTTAATATGGACATCTATTGTATTACTCCAGTTATCTGCTGCAAAATCAAAGGCTTTATCAAAAATTTGGTCTCGTGAAAGTGTTATCCCCTCGTTTTTTGCTAAGACTTCTAAAATCATATACTCCTTGAGAGAAAGTGAAGCATCATATCCATTTTTAAAAGCCTGTTTTTTCTGAAAATCGATAAAAATTTCTGGTGTAATATAAAAAATTTCTTTTTCTATTGGTGCTTTTCTTCGCGCTAATGCTTCAACTCTCGCAACAAGTTCTTCAAACGCAAACGGCTTCGTAAGATAATCATCAGCTCCAAGATAAAATCCTTGTACTTTATCTTCTGTCGTATCTTTTGCTGTAAGCATTAAAATAGGAGTATGAATATCCCCTGCTCTCACCGTTTTACAAATATCTGTCCCCGATTTTCCTGGAAGCATAATATCCAAAATAGCGACATCAATTGCGCTATGATTCATCAGAAAAAAATGTTCTCCATCATCTCCTCTCAAAAAATGCTCTACCACAAACCCTTTTTGTTGGAAACCTTTGACAAGGTTTTTTGCCAATATTCTATTATCTTCAATAAGAAGGATTTTCATATAAAATTCTTATATTATTTCAAATCTATTGTAAGAGTTACTTTTTCCAAATTTTTTGTAATACCCAAAAAACCAATACTATCAAAAATATTCCTCCTAAAAACTGAAGCCAAAACATTCCATTAAATACAGAAATATGTTCCACTTTCGGGAAATGTTTTATCTCAGGAACTGCAAGGTGTTGTTCAGGAGTACCATTTTGCGAATTTGAAGATGTTGTCAAAAGTTGTTTTGCGATATTTTCTTGCTGATTATCGTGTCCATTAAATGAAGTATTCCTTCCAGAAGAAATTCTTTTGTTTTCTGTAGAATTATTTTCTTGAGAATTATTCAGCAAATTTTCTTTTGTTTGCTGAATAAGTGATTTCGAAATAGAAAACGAAATTGGTTTCGTCTGAATCTCTTTTCCATTTTCTTTTGCAAGCGCTATCAAGGTAAAGTTTCCATCTTTTTTTGGATGAAGAGACAAAATCTTTTCTTGTATCATAGAAGTTTTCCCATTGATAGATTGCTGTTGAAAAGATAATTGTTGTCCCACAATATCAAAGTTTTCTAATCCTTTAATCCCAATTTTTCCTCCATCAACTTCTCCATCAATAGAAAGATGAACTTGAAAAATATCATCGGTTGTTCCTGTTGTTTTATCGGCAGAAAAATGTATTTCTGCCGCAAAAGTTTGTGCTATTGCAGCACAAGAAAAAACGAATCCTATAAAAAATTTGTGTAATACTTTTGTCATAAACATGATGTAAAAAATAATATCTTACCAATCTTTCTCATTTTGATTTTGAATATTTTTATTATAAAACTTTTTCTGTCCAAACGATCTTTGAAAAAATGGATCATTTCCAAAAAATTGCTGAAAAAATGGATCATTTCTCATATCATCAAACGGATCATAATTTTGCATACTTTTTTTCGCTGCTGATTGAGAACGATTAAACCCTCTTTGAGATCGTTTTTGATTTTCTTCCAATGCTTTTTGTCTTTCTTCTAACTCTTTCTGTATTTTTTGTGGAAGTCGAGATTTTTGCGATACTGCATTTTGAGAATTTTTTGTATTCGTCTCTTTTGTTTTTCCTGTTTTCCCTGATTTCCCAGCAGAAGTATCGCTTGACGTCTTTTTCTTTTCCTCATCTTTTTTCTTCTGTTCTGTGTTTTTTCCCGAATTTCCTTGTTTCTTTGAACTAGAAGAAGACTTTTGATCAATACTTTCTTTATTCTGAGTACTCTTCTGTTGTGTTGTACGTTGTTTTTTCTGTTCTTTTTTCTGTGTTTCTGCAAACTTTTTTTGAAGAAATGCAATATTTTCCTTACTCCATACATACTCTTGAGACTGTTTTGAAGTCATTGCCATTACTTTTGTAAATGCCATAATAGCATGTTCAAAAAATTTTTTCTGTTGTGTACTCTTTTTATTTTTCCCAAACTGATACTGTGTCAGTCCTTGAAGATAAAAAATATTAGCACAATACTCAGAAATTTTTTTATTTTTGAGACTACATTTTTTTTGAGAAATCGAAGCAAGTTTTTTCTGAAGTTCTGTATATTTTTTTGCATCATATAATTTCCCCAATGCATTATTCTCCGCCATAAGTTTCCACTGAGGAAACGTTTTTTCTGCTTTCAGAAAATTTCCTTCAGTATTAGCAATTTTAAACGCTAACTCATTTGGAGCAAAATACGCTATTCCTCCTGCAAAAAGGAAAAAACTCAATATTCCAACAAATAAAAATATAAATTTTTTCATAATATTTTATAATTTTTTTCTAAAAAAATATTTTGGTAATACAAATCCTCCTGCAAAAAAAACTATTCCAAAAAAAACAAACCAAAAATATTTCTCTGAAGCAGGAGTAATATTTTCTTCTTTTAAAATCTTTTTCGGAAGAGTTTCAAGTTTTTTGGAAAGAGGAGATAAATCAGAAATATCTTCTGCGTGAAAATATTCTCCTCCTGTTATACTCGCTATTTTTTTCAATGGATCAGGATTTAAAGCAGAAATAACTGTTTTCCCTTTCCATGTTTTATACCGAATATTTCCAAATGCATCTTGCATTTCTGGAATAGGAGCCCCGTTCTCACTTCCCACTCCAATAGTATAAATTTTTATCCCCTTTTCTTTTGCTCTCTCTGCCATTTTTTCTGCATCACTCGAAAGCGTCTCTTCACCATCAGAAAAAAGTAAAATAGCTTTTCCTCGTTTTTCCGTAGACTGAATATCAAAACGAGAAAGTGATACCTCTAATGCCTCTGCGAGATTTGTTCCTTGTTTTCCGAGATCATCACTTGAAATATTGTTCAAAAAATTAAGAAAAACTGTATGATCTAATGTTAGTGGAGAAGCAACAAAACTTTCTCCTGCAAACTCTATAAGTCCTATACGATCAGATTTCTGATGTGTTATAAAATTTTCTACTAAAAACTTTGTTGCATCTAATCGAGATATACGCTTTCTTCCGTGTGAAAAATCAAGTGCTTTCATACTTTTTGACACATCTATTGTAAACACTATATCAAGCCCTTTTTTTTCTGTTTTTTGAATTTCTTGTCCCCATTGTGGACGAAAAATAGCCATCATTATGAACAATATCCCAATACCAAGAAAAGCAATTTTTGCTGTCCAAAAAAAAGGAGATAAAACAAAGTTCTGATTATGTTGAAAAAAAAACTTTTTTTGTTCTCCTCGTTTTTGGCGTACAAAATATCGCCCCCCAAAATGAAACAGAGGAAGAAGCAACAGTAACCACCAATACTGCGAAAATTCTGTAAACATGAACACAATAATAACAATTTCATTCCATTATAACCATTATAAAGTGTACACATTTTTTATGAAGAACTCATGAAGAAACCCCCTAAATATTGTCTGAAATAATCTTTGCTTGCAATATACATAAAGAAATATGGTATCCTCCACATAATCCATCTATATCTAATACTTCTCCTGCAATAAACATATTTGGTCGTTTTTTTGATTCAAGCGTCGCAACATTTATATCCGACAGTGAGACGCCTCCTTTTGTTGTCCAACACGCTTGATATGGAAAAAACTGTGGTTTTGGTAATACAAATGCACAAAAAACCGAAACGAGACGCTTCATCTCTTGCTTTGTAATATCTGCAAAATATATCTTTTGTACTTTTGCTTTATAAAATAAAAATTTCACTAATTTCTTTGAAAGAAACTGAGAAAAAAACGAAAGAAGAGAATTTTTTCCATTTCGCAATGCCTGAAGTTTTTGCTGAAGATGATGTTCTGTGTACTGCGGTACAAAATTTATATATACCACTGATTGTTTATCCCATACTGCTGAAAAATCTAAAATAGCAGGACCTGATAAACCAACATGAGTTACTAATATATCATCAACCACTTCTGTCATTTTTTTGGTATATATATTTTTTGCATATATTTTCCCTCTAAAACTTTGCCCTGCAACTTCTGAAAACTGTAAATCTTCTCGTTCTTTTTGAGAAAATCGAAATGGTGATAATGAAGGAGTTGGAGGGATAATTCTATGTCCAAGTTCCTCTAATACACCATACACCTGTTTCTTACTTGATGAAGTATTTGGTATTGAACGATCTCTTACTTGAAACATTCCTCCTGTTGTCCAAAGAATCGTTTCAAACATTTCGAGTTGTTGTATTTCTGTTACTTCTGTACCAATATGAAGAACAATATTTTTTGTTTTTGCTAACCGTTGCTGGAAATTATGTACTTCTAACCGTGCATTTTCTGATTTCAAAATTGCTCTCTTCCCTTCCCAAAAATATTTGATTTCAAGTTCATCAAATAACTTCATAACGGAAAACTGTTGTACTCCATCAATTACTTCTGATGGCTCGAAATAATGCGATTTAAAAAAATGATTTTTTTTTCGTGTATTACTCGAAAAAAAAGTATCAGGATTTAACATTTTATTTGAAATATTCATTCTCCCTCCACCTGTGAATTGTAATTTTTTCCCAAGAGAATTATTTTTTTCAAAAATATGAATCTGCACTTTCCCACTCTGCAACTCATGTGCATATTTTTTTGCAAGAAACAAAGCCGAGAAAATTCCAGCAGGTCCTGCTCCAACAATTGCTATATTTCTACAGGTATTTCCCATCTTCAAAAAAGGTAACTTCGTCTTTTACTCTTCCAGTTCTTTCATCAACATTACATGCCGTCATTTTAAAACATGAAGAAAAAATATCTATGTGATACCGCTGAAGAACATCTTTCTCAAATTTATGCCTATAAATTGAATGTTTTTTCCCAAGAGAAATATGAAACCCTGCTTGTCGTTCAAAAACGGATACAAAATCTAAAGGATGTTGTAATGATATAAACGGATTTAAGCCAAATCCTGCTTCTCGTACCATTACTTCAGGAATACCATGTGTATCAGTTTCTGACTCTAAAATACGTGTTATAATATTCTCAACAAATTCTTTCGGAGCATCATCCCATTTCGTTACCACTCCATTCTCAATAGTAATAGAAAATGGTTCACATGGTACAATTTTAAATGCTGCATTTGGATAACAATTTATATTAATCGTTCCATTTACACTCCGTAAATCTTTACTTTCAGAAAACACTTCCCCACAAATAGAACTTCCTCCTCTATTTTTTTGCTGATAAAACCGTCCATCATTTATTTTTGCTTCTTCCATATCTGGAAAAATAAGAATATCTGGATTCTCTTTAGAACCAGAATAAATTCGTATCTCATCATACTCTTCCATCAGATTTTTTATCTTTTCCCCAATTCTCGCATACTCTTCTGCTTTATATGTTAATGCTCGTATCCACGTATTTTCTTGTTCAGGAGGATAATATCCAAGATGTGAATGCTCCATACATCCCATATGTTTATTAAATAAATGAAGACGTATTCGAAACTTATCCATTCGAAAACTCGTCGATTGAATTAAAATTACGGAAGACCCCTCTGGTAAATGTGAAAGCATTTCTACCAGTTCTGTATTCTCTTCTGGTTTATACTCACGAATCAGTGTTTTATGTGGATCACGATTATGTAAAACTTCTTTATGTGCTTGTGTCATAATCCGTGACAATGGAGAATCAAGATCATATAACACCACAAGATACTCATCTTTTACTCCAAATTGCTTAAAAATAGAATCAGAAACAATCTGAAGTATTTCATCTTTCGTTAATTCTTGAGATAAAACCGTCATAAAAAATATATTAAACAATACTTATACCTTACTTATACCTTTTGAATATCAGAATAAAACTGAACAGAATCAAACCAATTTTGCAATATTATAGCAGCTGCGACAGAGTCTTTCGAATGTTTTTGTTTTTTCATTTTTACTCCCATTTGTGTCAATGATGCTTCTGCAATTTGTGTTGTAAATCGTTCATCAAATACAAAAACAGGAAGTCCAAAAACCGTTTCTAAATTTTCTTTTTCCCGTAAAATTTTTTCTCTATGAATATTTCTATACGAAACTTTTCCACCTCTTTCTTCCGATACACTTACATCTTCTAAATTCTCAGAACTTTTTGGATCTCCAATAACAATCGCTTTTACCTTTTCAACTCGAATTATTTCTTGCAATTGTAATAAATATACTTCAAAATTCAATTGCTCTCGTGGAAATGCCAATTTAATATCAGTATCTCCAATAGCAACTCCTACACGAGCAAACCCAATATCAAGTGCTATTATTTTC
>JALUEA010000127.1 GCA_027053135.1 Candidatus Altimarinota bacterium | reverse complement strand
CGAACACGGTCATTTACTTATAAAGCAAAATTTGGAGAAAATAGAACAAAAGGAGATCCAGATGATATGTTTACATATTCACATAATTATATGCCGTATGATGAATTTGGAACACATGAATTAGATTATGAATTATTTGCCCATGAAACAGGACATGCCGTATTTGGGTTAGATGATGAATATCCAGAAGGAGATAATCGTGATCCGCGATACGGTGAAGTATCATGTGTAAAAACACAAAAAGAAGCAGAAAAAAAATGGGGTGATTTAATAGGACAAGTTGATCCGTTCTGGAATACAGTAAAAACAGACATGATTAAATATGATGTAAATTCATATGAAGTAAGTGAATGTAAAAGAAAGGATCAAAACAAACCCGAAAGTGCTAAAAACCCATGCCTAACAGATGATAATAATAACATTATCTATGTTGATGTGAAACATGAGAAATATCCAAAATCATATTTTATCACTCAATATTTTAAAGGAGGATGTCTGGCAGACTATGGAGATAAACGTGTTATTAAACCAACAGAGCATTCTTTAATGAGCTATAATCTCCCCATTTTAGGATCTGTCAATAGAAGAGAAGTAGAACGCGTTTTACAAATGTTTACGGGTGAGAAAAGGACAAAAGATCTCTTAAGATGGCCAATAGATTGCACTACAGGAATAGATTGTACGATAGGATATCCAGATATTGATGCTGATGGTAAAGCGGCAAATTGTGGAAAACCAGGGTACAAAGGTCATGAAGGAACTGATATTGATATTACGTTTTCTCAAATGGACGATGGAATAGATGTTTACTCTGCTCTAGATGGAGAAGTTTTATGGGTATTTGATGGAAAATATGACAGATGCGAATATCCAAATACAGAAAATAAAGATTGTCAGGACCCTATTAGTAACCCCAGTCCAAATTCTTCTGATGGATACAGAGTTTGTACTGATTTAGGAAAATATTCTCAGAATTCAGACGATGAAGATGCATTTTGGTGTTTTGACGGAGGAAATGTTGTTGTAATCCGTCATAAGGATTCGCATAAAATTTTTGCAACAAGATATGATCACCTTAAGAAAGATTCTATTCTCGTAAAAAAAGGAGATATCGTGAAAAAGGGACAAAAAATAGCTGAAGTAGGAAGCTCAGGAAAAGCAACCGGACCACATTTGCATTTTGAGGTCTGGGGAAAAACTTTTTATGATCCGATTGATCCGTGGAGTGGTTCTTGTGGAAATCCTACTTCTTTATGGGAAAAGTAATTTTAAAAAAATATTATCAAAAATACACAATTACATAATATGAAAAAAACATATACTATATACATCTATTGGATGAGCGGTATTCTCATTTCTTTCTGCTTTTTTCAGAATACATTTGCAGAAAATATGATAGAACTACAACCATGTGAAGATAAAATGCTTCATGCATTTTCTGTTGCTGATGAAAAAATGGAAAAAGCATTTGGTACTTTTTTAGATCTCGAAGGAGTTACGGGCGTAGCAAAATCACTAAACCTTGCTGTGTATCAGCGAACATATGAATGCCATACAAAAGCTATTTGTTATGCTGTAGAAAATGCAAACCTCAATGCGACTTTTATAGGAAATGGAAATGAATGCCATCCTATTACGGTAAAAGATATTCAAAAAGAATTTAAAACCGATTTTAGTTCGTGTTGGAAAAACAATACACAAGCAACATACCAATACTTTACCCGATGTGAAGCGTTTGCGAAAAAAAAACAAAGATTAAATCAAAGCTATATGCAAGAAAAATTTATGAAAGAGATTAAACAGGAAAATAAATAATTACTAGGAATAAAAATTTTAGATATTCGAAAAAAAA
>JALUEA010000126.1 GCA_027053135.1 Candidatus Altimarinota bacterium | reverse complement strand
ATATTAAATACACCATATCCATAGGTTTTACAGCAAAAAACAAAAAAGAAGATATACAAAAACTCCTACATGAAGCAGATGAAGCTCTATATCGTGCAAAAGAAAATGGTAGGAATAGAGTTGAGGTTTATTAATTTTTATTTATATTTAATTTCATTTCTTTTTTTTGTACCATTTCTTCTCTTTAATATTTCAGAAATACTTCATCTCTCTTTAGAAAAAATATTATGGGTATTAGGAGTAGGTGCACTATGGGGACTAGGAACACTTTTAAATTATGAAGCTTTTCGTCGAATGGACGGTTTTATTGGGTTTTTAATGTTTAATATCTCTATTTTAATTACAATCTTAGTAGAATCACTTCTCTTACATACAATACAAATTACACCACTCTTTCTATTAGGTTCTGGATTAGTTATAGGAGCATCTATTGTAGCAGAAATGATCAATACACAATCAGAGAAAGAACAAATTCTTGATACAAAAAAGACTACACATACATAAAATACGCTATAAAAGCGTATTTTGTTTTTGTTCTGTTATTTTCGGTTCTTCTTTTTTTTCAATATTCTGAATAAGCGAAACAGAAGAAACCGTATCACCTTCTTGTAATCGCATTAAAATAACCCCCTGAGTTGATCGTCCTTGAGAAGGAACGACTGATGATGATAATCGAATAGCTTGTCCAGATTTCGCAGAAAGAATTAAATCACAATCTGTATTTTTCTCCAAAATTCGTGCCGAAACGACTCGTCCTGTTTTTTTTGTTACATTAGCAGTCTTTACACCTGCACCTCCACGCCCTTGTTTCCTATATGCAGAAACAGAAGTCATTTTTCCAAGCCCATTTTGCATCACTACAAGTATTGTTGATTCTTCATCTCCCTCTTTTATGATATCCATCCCAACAACTCTATCAGAAATTCTTAATTTAATACCACGCACTCCAGCAGCTGTTCGTCCCATACTTCTCACTTCATCCGCCTCAAATCGAATTCCTTTTCCTTCACTTGTTACAATCATCACTTCATCCCCAGGATTACATGGCTGTACCCACTTCAATGTATCATCATCTTTTAAGTTCACTGCTTTTAATCCATTCTGACGAATATGAGAAAATAATTTCGTTTCAGAACGTTTCACAATACCTCCTTCTGTACAAAAAAACAAATACTCCCCTTTATTTTTTGTAATATCAAGAATTGAAGTAATAGTCTCTCCTTCTTGCATATTTAAAAAATTGACAATTGCCTTTCCTTTCGCTGTACGACCTGCTTCTGGAATATCATATACTGGTAATGAAAACACTCGTCCTTGAGATGTAAAATACAATAAAGTATTATGATTTGATGTAAACAAAGAAATCATTAACTCATCATCAGTTTTTGCCGCAGAACCTTGTTTTCCTTTCCCTCCTCGTGCTTGTGCTTTATATGAATCTGGAGAAAATCTCTTAATATAACCACTTCGTGATAATGTTACAATCATTGATTCATTTGGAAGAATATCTTTTGCAGAAATCTCTCCAAGTGCATTATCAAAAATTTTTGTTTTTCGTTCATCTCCATATTGTTCTTTAATCTCTTTCAACTCTGTTCTCATTATTTCTGTAATTCGTTCTGGTCGTGCTAAAATATCTAAACAATCTTCAATAAATGCAAGTTTTTCTTTTAATTCATCTTCAATTTTTTTTCGTTCTAATCCAGCCAATACTTGAAGTCGCATTGCTAAAATAGCATTTGCTTGAATTTCAGAAAAAGTAAACTCCTGCATCAATCGATCACGTGCAATATCTCTATTTTCAGAAGATCGAATTAAGGCAATAATTTCATCAATATGGTCAAGCGCCCGTTTCAATCCCTCTAAAATATGCGCTC
>JALUEA010000125.1 GCA_027053135.1 Candidatus Altimarinota bacterium | reverse complement strand
CATGAATGAGGATTATTTTTATACAATCTAAAATTACTTCTTATTTCAATTTATCGTAATCTTGTGTTACCAATTGATCATTTATTTTTCTTACTAAATCAAGCACTACTCCAACAATAATAATAATACCAGAACCAGAAATAATTAAATCTTGTGAAGTAAGCGTATCAGAACATACGGTAAATAACATAGGAACAATTGCTACAAACGCAAGAAACAATCCTCCCCATAAATTTAAACGAAACGATACTTCTGAAAGATGTTCTGCTGTTTCTCGACCTGGTCTATATCCAGGAACAAACCCTCCTCGTTTTTGAATATTTTCTGCAATTTCATCTGTCTTAAAAACAATAGAAACATAAAAATACGAGAAGAAAACAATTAAAGCAACATAAATCGCAAAAAAGTATGGAGAACCAGAACTTGGATTCAAATTTTGTGTAATAAAATCCGCTACTGGAGAATTTTCTGGATGAACCATTCGTAAAATTACAGACGGAAATGTAACAAGCGACAAAGCAAAAATAATTGGAACCATCCCCGCTTGTAATACTCGAATTGGAAGATGTGAAGCCATTGATTGACCACCTGTTCCATAATTCACAGGAATTTTTCTATGCCCTTCTGTTGCTAAAATAGTTAAAATAATCAAAACAATAACAACAGCAAGAAACAGAATAAACGGAATAAGTTTTCCAGTATCTCCGGTAAGACTTCCAACACTTTCAAAAATATTAGTAAAAATTGTTGGAATTTTCGAAACAATAGACGAGAAAATAATTAAAGAAATACCATTTCCTAACCCTTTCGTTGTAATTTGTTCTCCTAACCATACAAGCAACATTGTTCCTGCTGTGATAACAATCATCAAAGGAAGCATTTCTGATAAATTTGCAGGATTAATTGATTGTATATTTGAACCAATATAATACAACACTCCGTATGACTGACCAAAGGCAAAAATAACTGTTAAAATCCGTGTATAAAAGTTAATCTTTCTTTGTCCAGCTTCTCCTTCTTTTTGTAAAGATTCTAACTTTGGAACAACCACTGTCATCAATTGCATAATAATTGAAGCATTAATATATGGAGCAAGCCCCATCATTAAAATAGAAAACTTTTCCATTGCTCCCCCTGTTAGCATAGAATACATGCTAAAAACAGAATTATCATCAGACGCAAAAAAACTTCGCACCCCCTCAATATCAACTCCTGGAACTGATATTTGAACTAAAACTCTATACAATACTAAAATAAGAATTGTATATAATACTCTTTTTCGTAATACTTTTGATTGCCAAATTTGAGCTAATAAATTCATAATATATACATGTAAAACTATAAAAACACCAAAACATTACTCAGTGTCTGATCCAACAATAGTAGATCCTGATTTTTCTACTTTTGCCTTAGCTCCAGAAGAAAATGCTACATTTTCAAATGTAACCTTTTTTGTTAATTCACCACTTCCTAAAATTTTAATAGGATTTTTTGTTGAACTAATTACTCCTTTTTCAAAAAGAGTAAGTTCATTAACAGTTTCTCCATCTTCATAATTATTCTCGATTTTAAGAAGATTAACAACTAAAAATTCTACTCTATTTGGATTTCGAAACCCTTTTAATTTTGGCATTCGTTTCCATAAAGGTGTTTGTCCTCCTTCGAATCCTAATTTAACACCTCCACCACTCCGAGCATTTTGTCCTTTACATCCTCGCCCAGAAAAACTTCCATACCCAGAAGCATCTCCTCTTCCTCTTCGAATCCGTGACTTTCGAGCTCCTTTATTTGGCCCTACTTCGTGTAATAACATAGAAAATAAAATAAAATTACAATATTCCTCAAAAGTATATCGAATATAGGATAAATATCCTAATGTTTTTTAC
>JALUEA010000124.1:4489-7105 GCA_027053135.1 Candidatus Altimarinota bacterium | reverse complement strand
GACTATAAGATATATTATTATGCGTTCTCAGTTATCAGATTTTGTCGATTTTTCGATATTTGCGAGTAAAGATTTTAATATAGTACTCCTTGTATTATTATTAATTGCTACTATTGGAGTATTTATTTCTCTTGTAATAATTACGCGTCAAGTAATGAAATCGCGTTGGATTGATTCGCGTTCTGTAAAAGTTTTATTTTTTGTTATTACGCTTTCTGTTGTTTTACTGGCTCTTTTGTGGTGGGTGTATTTGTTGTATTCAGAGATTTTATAATGGGAGTTTTATATGAAAAAAAAGAATGAGCTGAAGATGACAGGAAAATCGACAAAGATGTATCGATTTTTAGAAATGATACCTGCTATATTGTCATGGGCAGTTTTGCTTGTGCCAGTAGTATTGGCCTTTTATATCCCAAAGTATGTCAGTTATTTTATGGCTATTTTTGTGTTTTTGTGGTTTTTTCGAACGGTTGAGTATATTATTTTTTTATTGTATTCGTATTTTAAATTTAAACGAATAGAGAAGAAAGATTTTTTACAGAAATTACAATTATGGGATGAAGCGAGTGAAAAACTTCCTAAAAAATATCAACTAATACGGAAGTATTTAGTGAAAAAAGGTGATATTATTCAGACTTCAGATGTAAGACATATTATTTTGATTGCTACATGTGGGGAAAGTATTGATGTATTACGAGATACAATAGATTCTGTTAAAAATAGTGTATTTGATATGCAGAAGGTGGTAGTTGTTCTTGCTACAGAAGAGCGAATGCAGCCAGAAAGTTTGCGTATTGCTTCTCATTTAGAGAAAGAGTATCATGATGTATTTGCGGGTTTTTATTCATTTGTACATCCTTCTGGGATTGAAGGTGAAGTACAGGGAAAAGGGGGGAATATAACATTTGCTGGTCGTAAGATTTGTAGTATTTTAGAGGAAAAAGGAGAAGATATTTCGTTGTATTTAGTAACAACTCTTGATGCAGATAATCGTTTAGATCCAGAATATTTAAATGTATTAACATTTCATTTTGCATCTTCTGTTGATCGACAAAAATCAAGTTATCAGCCAATTCCATTATTTTATAATAATATTTGGGATGTCCCGATGATGAATCAGATGGTTGCTATTTCTGGAGGTTTTTGGCATATGGTAGAAAGTGCGCGACCGCATCGTTTACATAATTTTTCTTCACATGCCCAACCTTTATTAGCATTAAAAGAAATGGATTTTTGGGCAACAGATACAATTGTAGAAGATGGGCATCAGTATTGGAGATCGTATTTTCATTTTAATGGAGATTATTTTGTTGAGCCATTATTTGTTCCTATTTATCAAGATGCAGTACTTCATACTTCTTGGAAATCAACAATGATTGCACAATATAAACAAATTCGTCGATGGGCATGGGGAGCTTCAGATATTCCATTTGTTATTGATACATGGTGGAGGAAACGAAAAGAGTTACCTTTTCTTGAAACATTGTTTCATTTTTTACGACTTTTGGAAGCGCATATTTTTTGGGCAACAGGTGCGTTAGTTATAACTCTTGCAACGCCTATTCCAAGAATGCTGAATTCGTCTTTTGCAGAAAGAGGATATGATGATGGTGTTGCACAAATGTTATCGTTCTTTTTTTCTATTACATCTATAGGGATTATTGTGTCGATTATTTTATCTGTAATAACATTGCCATATCCTACAAAACCGATACAATGGGCTGGGAGATTATGGAGTCCTTTTTGGAGATATGGTGGAATTATTTTTCAGTGGTTTCTTGTCCCCGTTATGACTATTTGTTTTGGATCGTTTCCTGCATTAGATGCTCAAACGCGGTTATGCTTAGGAAAATATTTAGGATTTAATGTTACAAAAAAAGTAAGGGCAAAAATATAATAGTGTGGTATAGTAGTATTGCTAACATTTATTTGTTTTATAATATGTAAAATTGTATGAAAAAGTATATACATGTTGGAAAAGTAGCAGGAGGAACTTTTTTGTTATTATTTTCTGGTTGTGGAATTATAAATAATGATTCTCATGTGGGAGATCAGAAACATGTTTCAGAAGAGGTAACACTTTCTCAAGAAAAGAAAAGTGACATAAAACAATCGGAGTATCCTGTGGTAAAGGTTGTGAAATCAAAAAGAGATGCTGTTGTTCCAAAAATTGTTCTTACTGGAACAGTTACTGCAAATGAGGAAGTTACTATTGCGTCAGAAGTAACGGGGACAGTTCAAAAAGTGTTTAAAAAAGAGGGGGATACTATTTCTGCAGGAGAGACATTGATGAAGTTAGAGTCTCAAACGAATTTATTAAGAGCTTCTTATTCATCAGCTGTGGTAGCATTAAATAATGCAAAAAAGAGATTAGTGTTAGCGAAAAAGTCAGCGGAACAAAATATTAAAGATGCTGATTTAGCAATAAAAAATGCAGAAATTGCAGTAAATAATGCAAAAATTGCACATAAAAGAATAAAAGATTCAAAAAAGTATCGATTAAATTCAAATGATGCGAGTAAGCAGGGGAGTTATAAAATGGTAGAAGTTGCGGAAAAAGGATTAGAAATTGCAAAAAAATCATTATCAGATATTCTTGTTGCTGCAGATCAAACA
>JALUEA010000124.1:0-4479 GCA_027053135.1 Candidatus Altimarinota bacterium | reverse complement strand
TCAAGTTTAGTTTCTTCTTCTCTTATTTCTTTTCGGAGTACGCTGGATTTTGTCGATTCGTTAATTGGAGCTTCTGAGTTTAAAAAACATGATAACGATGCTTTTGAAGTGTATTTAGCAGGAAGTTCTGGAAATTTATTACATGAGATTCAGTTTGATTGGCGAGTATTATCTTCGGATGTAGAGGAATTAAATACATATTTTTCTTCTCATAAAAAGTTAGAATATACAGTTGATGATAAAAAGATATTTTTAAATATATTGTCGGCTACTTTGGAAAAGGCTAATGGCTTATCGTCGTTACTTCGTAAAATGGAAAAAATGTTAGAATCTTCTATAGCGTCTACAACATTTCCAGAATCAAAAATTGCAGAATTAAAGGGGAACGTTACTAAAATGCAATCAGCTTTAGAAGGAAACATTAAACGATTAAAGGATTTGCGTCAAAGTATTGTAGATTTTGATATTCGAAATGCAAAAAATATTTCTGATGCCAAAATGTTAATAGCAGTAAAAGAATCAGAATTATTAGCACAAAAATCCAAAAATTTGGCAGTTGCAAATAATAATGATTCTACGAGTATTGCGATTCGTTCAGAATTAGCAGCTGCAAAGAATGCATATTTGAATGCGGAAAATGCATTAGCGGTAGCGAAATCACGACGAGTTTCAATTGCAATTCAAGGGGATTTAGCTATTCAGTCTGCGATAGCACAAGTTGATGCGGCATCTGCAATGGTAGATCAGGCATTATTAGCATTATCAAAATTAACAATTTCTTCTGGAATTTCGGGTACTGTTACAAAGATTCTTGCTCGTGCAGGAGATACTGTTTCTCCTGGTACACCATTGGTAATTGTTTCGGATTATTCTAAATTGAAGTTAGTAAGTGATGTTTCTTTGGAAGAAAGTTTTTTGTTAAAGAAAGGAATGGAAGCAGAGGTATCTGTTGATGGAATTGATAAAGTATTCATGGGAGAAGTGTTTGTTGTATATCCTGAAGCTGATAAGACTACACGAAGAGTGAGAGTAGAAATTATGATTCCAAATACAGAACGACTTCCTGCAAATGTTTTTGCAACAGCAAGGATTGTATTACCACCAAAAAAATCAGAGGTATATGTAAAGCCAGAATGGTTAATAAGTCAAAATCCTCCAGTTATTATGGTTGCAGAAAAAAAGAAGTGTGAGGTTCATGCTGATGATTGTATAGAAAAGTATAATGGAAAACAGATTTTTGTATTACGAAAACATGAGGTAGCATTTAAAAATAATGAAGAAACGGAGTTTGGTTTGCCAGTGGAAAAAGGTCTTCATTCAAATCAATTTATAGTAGTAGAGAAAGGAAAAAGATTATTTGAAGGAGATAATGTTTTAATTATACAAGAAGATAAAGAGCAAAAGAGAGATACGGAAAAAGAGGGAGAAAAGAGTGATACAAGTGCATAAGATGCATAAAGATATAAAAAGAGAAAATGGAAAAAAGCAGATACTATAGTATCTGCTTTTTTTGTAATTATGGGGTCTTCTCTTTGTTTATTCGTGTTCTTTTTTTTGTTTCGCTTCTTCTTTTTCTTTTGTGAGAGCTTTCTTTTCTGCTTCTTTTTTTGCATCTTCTATACGAACACTTTGCATTGTTTTTGGGATTGTTTCTTTAACAATTCCTTCAATAAAATCTCCTTCGAGTATTTCATCTGTAAATCCTTCAATATTTAATCCACATTCTTTAGGAGATTCTATTCGTTTTACCTTATCTTCAAAATGTTGAATTCCTGTTAGATTTGCATTTCCAAGCTCTATCACTTCTCCTTCTATTCTTCTCTTAATTCGTAAGTCGCATGGATGTTCAAAATACCCTTTTGATACTTTTCCTCCAACAATTTTTCGTTTTCCTTTTGTATAAAATATACCTTTTACATCAAGAGTACCTGTTACTTTTTCAATAATATCAGGAGTAAGCATGTGTTCCAGTCGAGACTCTATATCATTTATTACATCATAAATAATGCTGTGATTAAGAATTTCAACATGTTCTTTTTCTGCTAATTGTTTTATAGCATTTGGAATTATTGAATGAAAAGCAATTAAAACTCCATTTGCAGCTGATGTAGTCATAATATCATTTTCAGAAACTGCTCCCGCATTTGCACTAACAATTTTTATATCAACTTCACTATTTCCAATTGAATTAAGTGATTGTGTAATGGCTTCTATTGATCCAATAGTATCTGCTTTAATAACAACATTAAGATATTTTTTTGATGTTTCTCCTATTGTGTTTAAAATATCAGAAAGCCCTATATTTGTATTTTTTTCATTATTTCGTAATGCTTCGAGTTCTTTTTTCTTTTGTTTCAGTTCTTTTTCACTTCCTACTACTTGGAATATATCTCCTGGTTCAGGTAAGTCTTCCATTCCAGCAATTCGCGCAGAACCAGATGGTGGAACTTTTTTGAGTCGTTTTCCGTCTTCATTTATCATTACTTTTACTTTTCCCCATGTTGATCCAAGAATAAATCGGTCTCGTAATTTCATTGTTCCTGTATTGATCAGGATTGTTGCGACGGGTCCCATTCCTGGATCGAGATGAGATTCAATTACTGTTCCTACTGCTAATCTATTTGGATTTGCTTTGAGTTCAAGCACTTCTGCTTGAAGTAATATCATATCAATAAGGTCATCAATTCCAATATTTTTTAATGCAGAAACTTCTACCATAGGGACTGTTCCTCCCCAACTTTCTACTTGTACATGATGTTCAGAGAGTTCTCCTTTTAATTTATCGATATTTGCCGTTGGTTTATCAATTTTGTTTGCTGCCACAATAATTGATGATCCTGCTTCTTTTGCATGATGGATTGCTTCAATTGTTTGTGGTTTTACTCCATCATCAGCAGCAACAACAAGTATTACAATATCTGCAATTTTTGCACCTCTAGATCGCATAGCGGTAAAAGCAGCATGACCAGGAGTATCAAGAAATGTAATACGTTTATTATTTTTTTCTATAGAATATGCACCTATATGCTGTGTAATTCCTCCGCTTTCTTCTGCTGTAATTTTTGTTTTTCGTATAGCATCGAGGATTGATGTTTTTCCATGGTCAACATGTCCTACAACAGCAACAATAGGAGGTCTTTCTGTAAGAAGAGAAGGATCTTCGTCAAGTAATACAGAGAGGTCTCGTTTTAAGAGGTTTTCAGAAGATATAGTTTCTTCTTCTTTTTTTACGGTTACATCAAGTTCTTCTGCTATAATTTCTGCTGTGTCATAATCTATTTTTTGTGTAATATTCGCGACAATTCCGTTTTTAATAAGTTCTGTGATAACAATTGAAGTAGGAATTCCAATTTTTTCTGCAAATTCTTTTACCGTTAATTCCGCAGGGAGTTCTACAATTCCTTCTTTTTTTGTAAAAATTTGTTCTTGTCGTTTTTTTCGAAGCATTTTTCGTTCTATGATTGCCTGTTCTTCTTCTTCTTTCTTTCGTTGTCGGGCAAGTTCTCTTTCTTCTTTTCGTTTTTTAGCAGCTTCTGCTTCTTCTTTTGTTATTTCAATTTTTCGCATTACTTTTCGAGCAGGGTTTATTTTCGGTTTTGTGGATTTTTTTTCTTCTTGTTTCTTTTTCTTTGTTTTTTCTTCATTTTCTTGTGTGCATGAATTTACACGTGTTGTATCATTATATTTTTGACTTTTTATTTGTTTGTTTGAACGTTTTTTTTCTTTTTTCTTTTCTTCTTCTATTCGTTTAAGAGTTTCTTCTTTTTTCTTTTCTTGAACATTCACCTGTTCTTGTTCTCTTCGTTTTTTGTCATGTTGAGATTGGTTTCCAATATTTCGTAATTTTTCTAATGAGGAAAGTTTTTTTCGTTTGAGAGGGTGAGAAGTATGAGATGTTTTAATTACTTTTTTTTCGGAAGATGTTGTTTTCGTTTGTACTGAAGTATCATCATCTTCGGTATCTTTTTTTTGTTGTAAGTGTTCTTCAAGTGAAGGACAAGAAATTTTAAGCATTCGTGATGCAACACGAACAATTCCTGAAGCAATTGCTAAAGAAATTTCTTTATCATTTGGTTTTACCCCAGGGAAGTTTACTTTTTTTAATATTTTTTCTCGTAAATCTCGAGAAGATATTCCTAAATGTTTTGCAATTTGTGCTGTTCTAATCTTTTGGTCCATTCCTTTTAATTCTAAAAATTCTATGTAAAAATCTCGTAAAGAGTATCATAAGACTTTGTATATACAAAAGAGAAAAAGCAAAAAATTTGTATAGCAGTATAAAAAATACAAAAAATATAAAAAACACTTGCATTAGATATAGAAGTTCGTGTAAACTTTTTTTCGCTGAAAGACAATGCAGCATTTTGCGGGTATAGCTCAGTTGGTAGAGTCCCGGCCTTCCAAGCCGGTTGCACGAGTTCGAGCCTCGTTGCCCGCTCCAAAATTACATTTTTATACGTTTTATCCACTCCCTAGTAA
>JALUEA010000123.1 GCA_027053135.1 Candidatus Altimarinota bacterium | reverse complement strand
ATTTAGAACAACTTGTTTCTACACGAGAAGAAAATGAATTTAAAATTGCTATTGATACAAAATGGGCATACCTTTGTTATGCTGCAAAATATTTTGATCCAGTAATGGATAATATTCGAGCATTTACAAAAGAACAAAACCTTAAAGTAACTGGAGAAGTAACCGTTCGATTATATAAAGGAAAATGTGAAATAGTTGCTCTCACTTCTCCACATTCATTATTCGATGAAAATCTTGCAACATTTAATAAATCTGCTCATTTTAATCAAAACGCATCAGCTGGATTTATTGAATTATGGAATTTAGCACAAAAAACAGCATATCAAATGAAATATAAAAAATAATTATTTACACCTACACTCATGTCTAAAATTTGGAAAAAAACAGAAACTATACAACTGCATCCTTCAATTGAAAAGTATACCGTTGGCACAGATTATATCCTCGACATGAAGATACTCCCTTTTGATATTCAAGCATCAAAAGCACATGCCAATATGTTACAAAAAATTGGAATTGTAACTGATATAGAAAATACACAACTCCAAGAAGGACTCAATGAAATTTTAAACCTTTATCACGAAAATAAAATCCATATTACTCCTCAAGATGAAGATTGTCATACTGTAATTGAAGCATTTTTAATAAAAAAATATGGTGATACTGGGAAAAAAATCCATACAGGACGAAGTCGAAACGACCAAGTTTTAACTGCTGTTCGATTATATTCTCAAAATGCCTTACACCACATTATAAAGAAAACAGAACAACTCCAAAAAAAATTTCTTGAAAAAGCTCTTCAATATAAAAACAATCCATTTCCAGGATACACACATACGCAACAAGCTATGCTCTCTTCTCTTGGACATTATTTCTCTGCATTTGCTGAAAGTTTAGAAAATGATATACATTTCACAAAAAATATTCAAACACTTACAAATCAAAACCCCCTTGGTTCTGCGGCAGGATACGGTGTATCCTTTCATTTAGACAGAGAAATGACTACAAAAGAATTAGGGTTTGAAAAAATACAAGTAAATTCTCTCTATTGCCAACAATCAAGAGGAAAATTTGAAAGTCTTGTACTGGAATCATGTGCGCAAATAATGCTTACTCTTGGGAAATATGCACAAGACATGATTCTTTTTACAAGCCAAGAATTTACCTTTTTTACTGCAAATGATTCTGTTGTTACAGGGTCTTCTATAATGCCTCAAAAAAGAAATTTAGATGGACTAGAAATTATGCGAGGTCATGTTTCAAGCGTTATTGCAAAACAATTAGAAATAAAAGAAATAAGTAAAAATATACTTTCTGGGTATCATAGAGATTTACAACTTCTTAAAAAACCTCTCATTGAAAGCATTGATATTACACTAGACTCTCTAGAAATTGCGCTTATCTATCTTGAAAACCTTACCCCGAACCAAAAAAATATCGAATCAAAAATTACCAAAGAAATGTTTTTAGCTGATATAGCAAATGATATGGTACAAAACGAAAACATCCCCTTTCGAGATGCGTATACAAAAGCATTTGAACGGCTAGACGAATATGAGGTAGATTTTCAAAAAAATATTTCAGAAAAAAAATCGCTAGGAAGTCCTGGAAATTTAGGAATATAAAAAACAATTATTTATACGAAAAAATAGTAGCATATAATATAATTTAAAAAATGAAAATATTAGGAATTGCAAGTGGAGTTGGTGCAGAAAAACGGGGAGCAGAACTTGGTGTATGGGATCTCTACTATACATTACCAGAAAAATTTGATATTCATTTTGATACTATTTTTTTTTCTGACACAACAAAACGAAAACTCAATGCAATAGATAATTGGTATAATCTTGCAGAAAAAACACAACGATACATAACACCAATAAATACCGATGATCGGTATTTATTCCTTACTGGAGATCATTCAAACGGATTTTGTGTATGGAATGCAATGCTTCAAAAATATAACGGAGAAATGGGACTTATTTGGATAGATGCCCATCTTGATGCGCACACAACACAATCTTCTGAAAGTCACAATATTCATGGTATGCCTATTTCACATCTCCTTGGATACGGTGATACAAAAGTTCAAAACCTAAACAATAATGTACTCAAACCTCAAAACCTTTGTTTTATTGGAACACGAGATTATGAAAAAGCCGAACTTGCGTTTTTACAAGAAAGAGGAGTAAAAATATTTTTTATGAAAGATATAACACCAGAAAATATTAACAATGTTGTAAATGATGCTATAAAACATGTTTCTAAGAACACAAAAAAATTCGGAATTTCTATTGATATAGATGGATTTGATCCAACTGAAGCAGGTGCAACTGGGTGTTTTTGTCCAAATGGATTACCTCCTAGAGAAATTATACAATCATTAAAAAATCTCAATAATAATCCACACTTTTGTGGACTAGAAATTACAGAATTCGATACAAAAAAAGATACAAACAATCAAACTAAAAATGTCATATTACAGCTTATTGCATCTGTATTTTCTCTATAACAACCCTAACTTATCAAGAATATATAACATTTCTCCTCGTGTAATTCCTGCATCAGGTTGAAAAATATTTCCTTTATATCCTGTTAAAATATTTTTATTTTTTGCTTTTTTTATTGCTTCAAATGCGAAATGAGAAGAAGGAACATCACGAAAAGGCCATACTTTATCCTCTGAAATTAAATCATGTTTTCTTGTATATAAATCTGTAATACAGCCCATAATACTAAACACTATTTCTTTTTCTGTAATATGGTTTGGTAAAACAACATTCCATACATTAAGAGGAAGTGATGCAAGTGTTGTAGAAATTTCATCAGTTTGAGAAGAAATTAAATCTGGTACTAAAAAATCTGTATCAGTCCATTGTGAAATCATATCAGAAAAATGTTGTGCGATTGATAAATCATCTGAATTTTGTGCAAATACTTGTGGTACATCTCCTTCTTGAAAATTAATATAAAAATCTTCATTATTTCCAATATCAGCAATCCACGCAGAAACATCTCTTGATGTAAAATTTTCAGGTGCAATAGATATAGATATACCTCTTTTTAAAAATTCCTTTTTTACAATGGCAATAGATGCTGTCATCTCCGCTTTTTTCTCTTTATTTAGCGAAAATCCACTTACAATGATTTGAGGCTTCAGCTCCATTTCTCTCTATTAGGTAAGAAATATAAATATCAGTTTATGTATAAACTTCATATAATACTACCATAAAAAGACTTTATATAAAAGGTTTTTTTTGATAATATTTTGATAATGCATAAAACATGCAATATTACCCTTATCTATTTTCCTTTTTATGTCAAACAATACAAAAACTTCAAATTATATTCGAATTTTTGACACAACATTACGAGATGGAGAACAAGCTCCCGGATTTTCTATGACAACTCCAGAAAAAATACAATTAGCAAAACAATTAGAGAAACTCGGAGTAGATGTTATAGAAGCAGGATTTCCCGCAGCAAGTCCTGATGATTTTAAAGCAGTTGAATTAATTGCAAAAAACCTTACTTCTACAGAAGTATGTGGTCTTGCACGAGCAATAGAATCTGATATTCGAACCACATGGGAAGCTATTAAACACGCAAAAAAACCACGAATTCATACTTTTATTGGAACAAGTCCATTACATATGGAATTTAAATTAAAAAAAACCAAAGAACAAATTTTAGAAATGACAAAAAATGCAGTAGAACTTGCCAAAAGTTTATGTGAAAGAGTCGATTTCTCACCAGAAGATGCAGGAAGAAGTGATAAAGAATTTTTAGTAAAAGTTATTGAAACAGCTATTAGTGCTGGGGCTGATTGTATCAATATTCCAGATACGGTAGGATACACACAACCAGAAGAATTTGGTGCACTGATTTCTTACCTTATAAAAAATGTAAAGAATTCAGATAAAGCTATTTTTTCAACACATTGCCATAATGATCTTGGACTTGCATCAGCAAACTCACTTGCAGGTGTTCTTGCAGGTGCACGCCAAATTGAATGTACTATTAATGGTGCAGGAGAACGAGCAGGAAATGCTGCTTTAGAAGAGGTAGTAATGAATTTATCAGTTCGTCCTGATTTCTTTCATTTAGAGCATAATATCAATACAAAAGAACTTTTTGCGACTTCAAAACTTCTCACTCTTTTAACAGGACAAAAAGTGCAAGCCAATAAAGCAATTGTTGGAAAAAACGCATTTGCTCATGAATCAGGAATTCATCAACACGGAATGCTTGCAAACCGAGAAACATATGAAATAATGACTCCTGAAAGTGTTGGAGTTAAAAAAACAGAAATGATTCTTGGAAAACATTCTGGTCGTGCTGCATTAGATGCTCACTTTAAACGATTAGGATACGAATTTACAAAAGACGAAATTACCACTATATTTAGTAAGTTTAAAGAATTAGCTGATAAGAAAAAAGAAATAACTGATCAAGACCTTCATATCTTAGCACTTGGTGAAGATAGTGAAAAAAGACTTATTTGGCATCTTGAAAAGTATCATGTTTCAAGTGGAACAGATCAAAAATCTCAAGCAACTGTTACGATTAAAAATCGTGAAACAGGCGAAACAAAAACAACAACAAAAACAGGAGATGGAATGGTAGATGCAGGGTATCAATGTATAGATGAGTTTTTTGGGAAAGTTGGAGAACTTACTCATTTTGGAATAGATGCTGTTACAACTGGTATTGATGACCAAGCAATTGTAAATTTACGCATTGAAACAAAAAATGGAAGAGTGAAATCTGCAAAATCTGGAGATACTGATATAGTAAAAGCATCATTAGAAGCATACTTAGATGCTGTTCAAGAAGTATATCTTGAAGACAATAATCATTAAAACAAAATATCTATAAATTTCGCATACACATTTTGACCTATAAAATACTGTAAATTTGGTCGTGCAGATGCTTCTAATACGAAATATTCCTCTGGTTTTGAAATATCAGGAACGATAATTTCTAAACTCATAACAGGAATATTGAGATATTTTGCTATTTTTATAGCAACTTTTTTTAGAGAATCTGGAAACTGAGATGTTACATCTTTCATTGTTCCTCCAGTATAGTAACTTGATTTTTTTCGAACTTGTAATGTTTTTCCTTTCTCAAGGATACTTTCAAAAGTATATCCTTGACGAGCAACAAAAGCTCTCGTTTTAGAATCCATTGGAATTTTATTTACTCCTTCTGATGCTGCTTGTTTTCGTCTTGAAAGTTTTTTAATCAATTGTGCAACAGTAAGTTTCCCATTTCCAATAATCACTGGTGGTTGTGTTTCTACTACAGCAACTACTTTATACTTCATCGTTAAAACTCTGTAAATACTTCCCTCTTTTGATTCTTGAATTAATACTTCATTTGAACATTGTCGTATACGAGAAAATTGTTTATGTAATGTTTTATTATCAATAATATCTTGTGATGTAATACGTTTTCGTAATGTCTTTAAAACAACCTTTTTATGTTTTACTAAAAATGATTCAATTTTTGTTTGATGAATATGAAACTCTGATACAGGATATGGAATATCAAGTCGTTCCAACATTTTAAAGAAATATTTCTGATTCTTACAAATCTCTTGCATAATTGCCGATGTTTTTTCTGATAACGACCCATCACAATTCATAATTTGTCCACCAAGGGATAATTCATAAATATCATCATTAATTTGACGCACTTGAATCCCTCTTTTTAAGGCTTCTCGAATTATACCTCTTGTTCTACTCGAAAACCTATTTACAATCTCTCGTGAGACAAATAAATCTTCATTTATAGGTGTTTTATTTTTAATCATTAAAATAGGAGTTTTTACAAACCCCAATTGTTCATATAAACGCTGTGCTGGAATATTATCTGCCATTACAGATAAAAACATTCGTTGCCTTTTTTTCTTCTTTGCTTCTTGAATAACATATTTCATCAACGCCTTTCCCATACCAGTATATGGTGCATTTGAATTTACCACTACAGACCATACACTTACTGACTTTTTAGAATCTTTAAACGCAGTAACATGATCTATAAGCATAATTCCTCCATAAATCTCTTTTGTTTTTGTATCTTCTACAACATAAACAGTAATTGCTTCATCTTTTTTTCCAAACCAATTTTTTCGTAATGGAATCATCTTCATTTTTCCATAGACGATATTAAGTGCTTCTATATCCTCTTCTGTTTCTGCTTTTCGTATATGAAATGTACTTCGTCCTCCTTTTCTCTTTGAAAAAGTTTTTAAATCTAATTTATAAACATATGCAGGATTCAAAAAAAAATCAGATGCATTTGTTGTCATCATCAATTGTGGATCTAAGGGATAAAACAAAACATTCCGTTCTGTTTTTCGTTCTTTTTTTAATTCTGTAATTGTTTTTTTTGTTTCTGAAAATGTTTCCCCAAAAACTAACTTCCCCCATCCACAATCTAGACTTACATTTTCTTGCATATGTTTTTTAATAAATATATATCTTTCTCTTCTTATGAGAATATATGAAGAGATATTATTCCCACTAAAATCAATATTGAACCTGTTCCAATATACTTCCAATTTACATTTTCATCAAGAAAAAGTGCCACTAAAAGGATAGAAATAAGAGGACTCGCACTCGCAATAGGAAGTAAGACAGACGCTTTTCCTAACAAGGGATAAAACCCATACCCCAACGATGAAACAGCAATAGCCCAAACAATTCCTGTAAATAATAATTTTGGTTCATACTGTAATTTTTGTTTTCTTATAACCTGAACAAATAACGATAATACAATTCCTGTTCCTGCCATTATAATTCCTAATGCTCCAGAATTTAATTCCCCATATGCCTTAAATAAGGTATTTAAAACACCAAAACCTATAAGTGGAAAAATTCCTCCTACAATAATTGCCGCAATATTTTCTGTTCTTTGTTCTGTATGAGAAGAAAAAACTTCTGCTTTTTGTAATACTAATACACCACAAAATATTAAAACTGCTGATATAAATAAAATCGCTAGATTTCCTGTTTCATGTAAAATAAAAATCGCTAAAACAGATGTTAACAATCCACTTGCTGAGGCAATAGGAATAATTTGAGAACCATTTGCATGTAATTTTTCGTATGCAAACCCCATTGAAAAAATAGAAAAAGTCCAAATAGTTCCTAAAAGTATCCCTATAAAAAG
>JALUEA010000122.1 GCA_027053135.1 Candidatus Altimarinota bacterium | reverse complement strand
AGATGCATATGATGAAGTAGATGTTGTTGTATTAGCGGTATTTTCATTATTGGCAGAATGAGAAGAAGTGGTATTTGGGTTTGTAAAATTATCTATACTATACGGATCATAATAGGTAACACTTTTATTATCACTCTGTGCAGTATTTCCAACGATTGTGTGGCGTTTTATCTTTTGGAAAATAATACCATCTGGGTCAACACAAAATCCATTTGTATTGGTAACAGTTGTCGTTTGTGTTGTTTCACTTCTTCCTGTGATAACAGCTATTTTAGGATCTGTTGAAGAATGTTCATTTCCATTGGTTCTTTTTATTCCAGATTCAGATTCTGAATATGTTGTATTGGTATTTGTTGGATTTGTATTATTTGTATCGGTATACGGAGGTGTTTCCGTACTATGTGCTGATGCGAGTTGAGAATTATTTTGGTCTTTTGTGGTATTTTTTTTGTTATTGGTATCATCTGTATTAAATCCATAACATGTATCTCCATTAAATGGGTTGCATTTTAAAAATGGAGAACCTGTTTTTGGAATATTCATTTTCCCTCCAAAAAGTAAGAGGTCTATAATATTGAGATCAACAATAATATCAAAGTATTCTCCATGGGTATCTTGTAATGTTCCATTGATAAATGCTTGATTATTTAATGCATACGTATGCATATCTTCTTGAAATCTTTGTCTTTTTAATTCATTTTCTACACGAGTTTTTATATCTTCTTGGCATTGTCTAAATTTTTGACTTGTGTTTCCTTTATTGGAACATATTTTTTGAAATACTTCTAATGATTGTTGTTTTTTATTGGTCTTTTTTTTGTCATCAAAGTCTGGAATTTCCGCAAAGAGCATGTTTTTAATATCAGATTTTTCTACTCCAAGTGATTGAGCGACAGAAAAATATGCTCTATCTCGTACATTGATACTTTTGGAGTCACTCTGTTCAGAGAGTCTTTGGTATGTTTTTTTGTATAAATCTTCTAGGGTAAAATAATGTTCTGCAATAGTGTTTGTGTTTAAAAGTTTTGTATTGGTATCATCTTTTATAGTAAAGGTATTTGCTAATACAACACTGTAAGAAAACAGAAATACTATACAAAATATTGGTATATACAAATATGCTATCAGTTTTTTTAGAAGAGCAATATTTCCTATATATGTATTTTGAAGTTTTAGCATAGTTATTGTTGATATCGTGATGCATAGTTATAGTATTTTGAAGGCATTCGGACGACTTGATCGATAAAATTCCTAAGGGCATTTCTATATGTTTTCATTTGTTCTATTAAACAGAGAAGGTCTCTATGAATCGGAAACCATAGTCTGAGTTCGTTATACATATCGAGTGTTTCTTTTATTGCGAGGTAACTGACTCGAATTTCTTGTTGAAGTTGTACTTTTATCGTATTGAGTCGCATTGTTCCTTGTGTAGTGAGAAATTCTTTTCCTGAATATGGTGGGTGTTCTACATATACTGTTAATGCACATTCATATTTTCGAAAATACTGCATTACTTCTCGTGCTACTTTTATACTTTTTGTTTCTTTTTCAAACTTAAAAGGAGAACAGAGTTTTCTATTTTGTGAATTTGATTGGTAGATATTATTATTTAATTTTTGCATTCTTTTATTAAAAATATCATTTATCCGATCATGATACTCTTTTTTAACGGTTTTATAGGCTTCATCAAATGTTTTTTTGTCTTCTGTTTGTAATTTTTGAAGTCGTACAAGAACTTCATTTTTATTATCTTTATTTATGATAGAGCATGTCATGGGAACATTTGCCGGAGGAATACTGTCTGTTGTAGTAACTGCTGCAAAGGTTTTATAATAGAAAAATATATTTACAGAAAAGAGACCAATACACAAAAGAAACAATTTTTTTAGTGTGTATCGTTGATATATTGACGGGAGTATATGTGTATATATCATGTGTTTATATATTATTATA
>JALUEA010000121.1 GCA_027053135.1 Candidatus Altimarinota bacterium | reverse complement strand
AAAAAGTGTTAATTGATATTAAAAAAGTACTGGAACATGATTCGGAAGTGGTGCGGACAGATACAAAGTCGTCATTGAAGGCACTAAATAAAGGAGTTATTTTTTTATTTTTTGTGTCGTTTTTTGGCGGATTATTTGTATCTACTATAAAAGATAAAGCAAAAAAACAACGGTATATAGGGACAGCATCAATTGGGATTGTAGCGACAATTTTTACCTCATATATTGATTTTGAATATGGAATATTTGCTTTTATTTTGTTTCTTTTAATAGCGAATGGACAAGATGATTCTTCTTCTGGGGGTATTGGTTCGTGGTCAAGTGGAACTGGTTTTGGAGGAGGGACTCATTTTTCAGGATTTGGAGGTGGAAGTTTTGGAGGTGGAGGGTTTGGTGGAGATTGGTAATTTTTATAGAATTATATGATGCGTATATTACAGAAAATAAAGGGTTTCTTTGTACGAAGAAGAGGAAAACAAAAAAATGTTTCTTTTGAAGATATACAAAAGAATATTCTTTCATTTCAAAAAGAAGGAATTGTAAGTATCTATAGTTATCCAAAATATGATTACAATACATTTGTTTTCATCATAGATGAAGACCTGTTACAGCAGAGTGTTTTTGAATTTGTACAGAGAAAAGAAATAAAGAAAATATTGCAGGGAATTCCATTTCTATGTTTATCTTCAAGAGAGATTATGGAAGCAAGTGATGTTTTTGCATTGCAATTTTTTGATATAAAAACAACGGCAACGCTTTTGTATGGAGATGATATTTTTCAGCGGATAACAATATCAACAAAAGATTTACGAAGGAAAATGGAATTTGATATTCGAAATAAAACTATTTATTTACGGCATGAAAGTGTTCGTATTCCAGTTTATAGGCTTATTGAGAATATTGTAGCAGAATTGAAACCAGTGATGCATGCAGCAGAGTATCTTTCTATTTCTTTGGTTTCAGATACGGTGGAAAAAGTAGAAAAAATTACGCGTGATCTACAGTGTAAGAAGAAAAAATATACAGCACAAGAGTTGTACACAGTTCTTGGTGAAGTAAATACTATGTTGGTACAATGGGAAGATGAAGTTGAAAAATATGAGTATACATTATAGGATAATTGCAATAGTATGAATTTTTTTATATGGGTATGAATAAAACACTATTGTATATAATTGGGGTTATAGGAGTTTTTGGTTTATGGATATCGTCGGGATATAATACGCTTATTTCATTAGATGAAACAGTTCAAGAAAAATGGTCAAATGTGCAAAATCAGTATCAAAAACGATCTGATTTAGTTCCAAATCTTGTTGCGACGGTAAAGGCAGCGGCAAAAAATGAAAAAGATATTTTAATAGGGGTTATTGATGCAAGAGCGAGTGCTACACAGTTGAAGGTTGATATTCATAATGCAGAAGATTTAGCACAGTATCAGGAAAAACAACAAGGACTTTCTCAGGCATTAGGGCGATTAATGATGGTAACAGAGCAGTATCCTCAAATTCAATCGAATACAAATTTTTTGGGATTACAAACGCAATTAGAGGGAATTGAAAATAGAATTTCAGTAGAACGAACACGATATAATGAAGCGGTAAAAAACTTTAATATAAAAGTCCGATCGTTTCCGCTTAATATTGTTGCAAGTATAGCAGGGCTAGAAAAGTATGAACCGTTTAAAGCACCAAAAGAATCTCAAAAAGCACCAGATCTCACACATTCATTTTAAATATTGTTTATGGAGGAAAATGCAACTGTATCGTTTGCTATTATAGGTTCTGGGATTGCAGGAATGAGTACAGCTCTTCATTTATCACAGTTTGGAAATGTTGTTATATATACAAAATCACAGGTAATCTCAGGATCTACTCCATTAGCACAAGGAGGAATTGCAGGAGTAGTAAGTAAAGATGATACTTTTGAGAGTCATATTGAAGATACGATAAATGCTGGAAGAGGGGAAAATAAACGATCAGTAGTGGAGGTATTAGTACGAAATGCACCACAAGAAATTCAGTTTTTACGAGATCTTGGAGTTCCTTTTGAAAAAGAACAGCATTTAGAAGGAGGGCATTCGTTTCCTCGTATTTCAAATGTAAAAGATATATCTGGGAAAGTCATTGCAGAAGTTTTGGCTTTCAATGTATTAGCAAATAAAAATATTACAATACAAGAATATGCAGATGTGTATCATCTTGATGCTCAAAAGAAACAGATTTCGTATAGAAAAAAGAATAAAAAGTATTCGGTTGTTTCAGATTTTATTATTATTGCGACGGGGGGATATTCTTCTTTATACAGAGATTCTACTTCACCAAAAGAAAATATGGGGGATGGGATTTCTTTGGCTATAGAAGCAGGGATAAAAACAAAAGATTTACATAAAGTACAGTTTCATCCAACCGTGTTAAATAAACAGAGAGATAATAAACCACAGTTGTTGTTAACAGAAGCTATTAGAGGATTTGGTGCTACGATTATAAATACGGAAGGGGAACAATTTATTGATCCTTTACTTCCAAGAGATGTTGTTGCAAAAGCAATTTATGATGAAGAGCAACGACAGAAGAGTAAAAATTGTGTCTTTTTAGATGCACGGAAGGTTCCAAATTTTGCTGATCATTTTCCTTTTATTACGGAAACGTTACAGAATGAGTTTTTTCTTGATCCGCAAAAGGAAGTTCTTCCAATTACTTTTGGTGCTCATTATTGTATGGGGGGAATAGAAACAAATATTTGGGGAGAAACCAGTTGTACAGATATTTATGCTGTTGGAGAGTGTGCAAATACAGGGGTGCATGGAGAGAATCGATTAGCATCAAATTCATTATTAGAGGGGGTTGTGTTTGCGCGCCAAATAGCGCGTGATATTGCAAAAAAAATAAAGAATAAAAACAGAATATGGCACAAAGAAAGAGAAGAGAGAATGATTTGTGATGAAGTTTCGTCTGATCATGGAATTAGTGATTCGTATAATACAATTTTTTTACAAACGATACGCAATACACTTTCTCAGTATTTAAGTATAGAAACAGAGAAAGAGAAAAAACAAAAAAACATTCAGATAGCGAAAGATGTGTTGTGGCGTATACGCGATGCGGATACTTTTTCGTTTTTATCACAGAAGAATAAAATGGTGTTTGTATTGGTACAACAATTAGTACAAGATGCAGAAGATGCGTTGTACTAGAGTATTGAGAATATATTTTAAATTGAGTTTTGTTTCTTTTTTTTGATACTATGAAAATGGTATCTCTATAATTATTTATGTATAATACTATGGCTATAAATACTGCGGGGAAAGATATTCTTATTTTTGGAATACAGGGTGCAGGAAAAGGAACACAAGGAGAAATTCTTGCGAAAAAGTTTGATTTAGTGATTTTTGAAACAGGAGGCGCGTTACGAAAAATACGGGAAGAAGATTCAGAATTAGGACGAACGGTGAAAGATATTATGGATAGAGGAGATTTGGTTACAAATGAGATTGTAATGAATATTGTAGAAGATTTTTTAGAAAAAAATAAAGGAAAACGAATTTTATTTGATGGTATTCCTCGAATGATGGAACAAAAAATTACATTTGATGCACTGTTACAAAAATATGGACGAACGGTTCAGGGAATTTTTTTAACACTTGATGAACCAGAAGCAATTGCACGAATGATAGCAAGAGGAAGAAAAGATGATACAGAGGAAGTGATACGACGACGACTTGATAATTATAAAAAAGAAACATTGCCAGTAATTAATGAGTATATGAGTGCTGGAGTTCTTACAGAAATTAATGGGAAAGGAGATATAGAGGAAATTGCTCAGAATATAGAGAAGGTTTTATCATAGAGTTATATGGCAAAAAAAAATTTTACGACCGTAAAAACACCAGAAGAAATAAAAATAATGAAAAAAGGTGGGCGTATTTTATATAAAATTTTACATGAAATTGGTGCTAATGCTTGTGAAGGAGTGACTCCAAAAGAGTTAGATAAAATGGCTCATGGGTTGTGTCAGAAATATAATGTAAAGCCTGCATTTTTTGGTTTATATGGTTTTCCAGGAGCATTTTGTTCAAGTGTAAATGATGTTGCTGTTCATGGGATTCCTGATGATACACCATTGAAAAATCAAGATATATTTACCGTAGATTTTGGGGTTGCGCTTGATGGGTTTATGACGGATTCTGCATATAGTTTTATTATTGGAGGAAAAGCACCGAAAAAAACAAAAAAATTTCTTGCCACAATTGAAGAAGCGTTACATGAGGCAGTACAAATTTGTAAAGATGGTGTTCGTGTTGGAGATATAGGTGCTGTGATTGAAAGAGTTGTGGAAGGAAAAGGAGGGTATAGTATTGTTGATGATTTAGGAGGACATGGAATAGGACGATCGGTGCATGAAGATCCGCATATTTATAATTATGGAACATTTGGAACAGGAGAAATTTTGAGAGAAGGAATGACAATTGCAATAGAGCCTATAGCGAATATGGGATCTGGAGAAGTTGTAACAGATAGTGATGGTTGGGCTATTCGGTCTGTTGATGGGTCGCTTTCGGGACAGTTTGAACATACGGTAATGATAGGAAGAACAAAAGGAGAAATTTTAACGAAATAGTTGGAAAAGAAGTGCTATAAAAAGGTATCTTATGAGTACGAAAAATATTTTATATATAGGACGCTTTCAGCCATTTCATAGAGGACATGCTGATGCGGTAATGCAAATTATGGAGGATATTATTCATTGGAATAATCACAATGATGGTATAGAACGGTATAATGTGTTTATTGGAATAGGGAGTGCAGAAACAAATTTTACAGAAACAAATCCACTGACAAGTGGAGAACGGTTTGAGATTATTGATGAAGCATGGAGAGAGATTATAGAACAATATGAAATAGAAAATGATCGTATCGCTGTTCATATTGTGCCAATTCGAAATATTGATCATTATGTATTATGGCCGTATCATGTTCAGCAATATATTCCGACTATAGATGTGGTGTATTCGGGATCACCGCTTGTTCTTCAGTTGTGGAAAAAGTGTTTTTCAGAGAAAAAAATAGTACATCTTCAGAAACGAATTGCAGTGAGTGGAACAATTGTACGAGAAGTATGTTGTAATGAAGATAATACTCTTTTAGAACAATATGTATTGCCTTCAACGGCACTTCTTTTAGAGAAGTTTCATATTACAAAACGATTAAAAAATATGAAAACATATTAAGAAGAAATTCAAGTTCTTAATAAAAAAAATATAGAGTTTATCTTGAGTTTTTGATAGAGTTACAGTACAATAGATTGATGAAGTTTTTGGAAAAAGAGTTGAAATATCAAATATTGGTTAATTATTAGTTTATGGGAAATAATAATTTACATAATCGGCATGTGAAAAAGAAGAAAAAACTTTCACCAATGATAGTAAATAAACTTGAGAAGAGTGAAAATGCAAAGGTTATGGGAGATCATGAAAAAGCATTGCGTATTGCACGGTCGATTTTAGTACAGGATCCGTATTGTATAGAAGCGGCTGAAGAAGTAATTGATAATTTATTGTCACTTCAAGATTTTCATGATGCAGAGAAAGTTGCTATATTTGTATTATCGAAAGATGAAAAAAGTTATATTGCAAATTATGCATTAGGGTTTATTTATTTAACCGATAATCGGAATAAATTAGCGTTAGGGTATTTACAAAAAGCAAATGAATTATCTCCTAATAATCCAGAGATTTTACGATGTCTTGGATGGGCGACATTTCATGGAGAGAATAAATTAAAAGGATTAATAACACTTGAACGAGCGTTAAATTTGAGATCAGATGATCCGTTAATTTTATGTGATTTAGGAGTGTGTTTATTGCAAGAGCAAATTTTTGATAAAGCAATTCATTTGTTTAGAAGAGTATTAGAGATTGATAGTACAAATGAAAGAGCACAAGATTGTTTGCAGGCAGCAATTTCTTTAGAAAAAAAACTTTTAAATAATGAGTGATTAAGAAAGGTATAATTTTAGCTGGAGGAACGGGGTCTCGTCTTGCTCCTATGACAAAGGTGACAAATAAACATTTGTTACCGGTTTATAATAAGCCAATGATTTATTTCCCAATAGATACTCTAAAAAAATCAGGAGTTACGGAATTATTAATTATTACTGGAGCAGAGAGTGCGGGTGATTTTATGAAATTGTTAGGTTCTGGAAGAGAGTTAGGGGTACATATTACTTTTCGAGTTCAGGATGGGAGTGCAGGTATTGCAGATGCTTTAAAATTAGCAGAGAATTTTGTTGGAAGTGATAATTTTGCTGTTGTTTTGGGAGACAATATTTATGAAGAGAGTTTTAAAACTTTTTTTGATAATTTTAGAGGAGGTGCTCATATTTTTTTGAAAGAAGTGGCATTTGCACAGCGATTTGGTGTTGCAACATTAAATAAACAGAATGAAGTAGTGAAGATTATTGAGAAACCAAAAAATCCCGAAACAAATTTTGCCGTAACGGGGTTATATTTATATGATGCATCAGTTTTTCAAAAGCTAAAAACACTTCGTCGTTCGGAACGAGGAGAATATGAAATTACAGATGTAAATCAACAGTATATTGATGAAAAAAAAATGAAAGCATCTTTTGTAAAAGAAGGATGGAGTGATGCAGGGACACATGAAAGTTTATTTTTTGCGAATAAACTTGCAAGAGATATAGCATTAGGAGGTAATATGAAAAATTGAAAAATTATTATGAACTTTTCTCGTATAAAGAAGATTACTGTCGGAATAATTTTATATAAAAATACTAAATATTTATCGTATTGTTTACAGTCTCTTTTATCTCAAACATATAAAAATTTTGAATTATTGTTACGAGATCAAGATGAGGGAAGTTTTGAAGCGTTACATTTTTTACAAAGTAATTATCCAGAAATTTTAAAAGATAAACGTGTTAGAGTATTTTCTGGAAAAAACCTATGGCATTCAGCAGGGCATAATTTTTTATTTTCACAGATGGCCGATGATTCAGATGCGTATTTGTGTGCCAGTAATGATATGGTTTATGAACTTGATTGTATAGAAAAGTTAGTTAACGCATTGAATAAAAACAAAGAGTATTCTGTTGTGGTTCCAAAATTAAAAAGATGGGATTTTCAGACTAATATCAAAACGAATTTTATTGATTCATGTGGTATTGGTTTTTTAGAAAACCATCATTTTTATGATATTGGGCAAGGAGAAGAAGATCGAGGACAGTATGATGAAATGAAAGAGATATTTGGAGGATCTGGAGCTTTATTTCTTGCACGAAAATCTTTAATACAAGAAGTTGGTTTTTTTGATGAATATTTGCATTATAAAAATGATATTGATTTAGCCTATAGATTTCAATGGGCTGGAGCAAAA
>JALUEA010000120.1 GCA_027053135.1 Candidatus Altimarinota bacterium | reverse complement strand
GTCGAAAGTAGCAAAGATTATAAAATCGTTTATAAAAAAATATGTTTCTGATTCAACGGTATTACGATATCATGCAATAAAAAGTTTTATTGCATCGTTTTTGTATAGGAATCCGTCAAAATCTATGAAGGTTATAGGGATTACTGGTACGAAAGGGAAGAGTACTACTGCGAATTTTATATGGGCAGTGTTACAAACGAATGGTATTAAAACAGGGCTTATTGGAACTGCCAATATCAGAATAGGGAATAAGGAGTTTTGCAATACTTCTCATATGACTATGCCAGGATCTATGGAAATGCAGAGACTTCTTGCAAAAATGAAAAAAGCAGGGTGTGAGGTTGTTGTTATGGAAGTAACAAGTGAGGGGATTAAACAGTCTCGGAATAAAAATATATATTATTCTATAGGAGTATTTACGAATCTTTCTCCAGAACATTTATCCTCTCATAATAATAGTTTTATAGAATATAAAAACACGAAGAAAAAATTTTTTCAACAGTTACATCAACAAAATGCACAATTAGTTGTTGTTAATCTTGATGATGAATATGCCCATGAATTTTTAGCAGAAGATATTCAAAAAAAAGTTGGAGTGAGTATGAAAACATCTGAATGTTCTTCTTTGGTGGATAGAAACCTTTTTGCAGAAATTATCACTGTAACACCAGATAAAACGCTTTTTTCTGTTAATAATAGCGAACAATATTCTTTAAATATAGGAGGAGATAAAAATGTAGAAAATGCATTATTGGCTATAGCTATTGGGAAGCATTTTCAATTATCTTCAGAACAAATTCAAGATGGATTTGATGCATTATCAGTAATTCCAGGAAGAATGGAACGAATAGATGAAGGACAATCATTTTCGGTATTTGTTGATTACGCTCATGAAAAGTTGAGTATGGAGTTTGTTTTACGAGTTGCTCATGCATGTGTCAAGAATACTGGTGGGAAAATAATTATTTTGCTGGGAGCAGAGGGAGGAGGAAGAGATATTACAAAGCGAGAAATTATGGGACGACAAGTTGGGAAGAATGTTGAAGATGGTGGTGCTGATTTTGTTATTGTTTCAAATGTGGATCCGTATGAAGATGATCCAACAGAAATTGCAGAAGGAATTGCTGTTTTTGCAGAAGAAGAAGGGAAAATACGAAATAAAAATTTATTTGTAATTGAAGATCGTCGATCAGGAATTACAAAAGCATTATCTCTAGCGAAAGATAATCCAAATAATATTGTTTTTATTACAGGAAAAGGGTCTGAACAATCTATTGTAATTGATGGTGTTTCTTTTCCATGGGACGATAGAAGAGTTGTACGAGAAGAGCTACAAAAGATATTATAGAGGAATTGTATGGTAAAAGACTTCATTCAAAATCATTTATTAAAAATATGGATTTTTATCTCTATAATTTGTGGTATTATTATTGGATGGGTATATTTTACATTTCAAGTAAAAAATATTATTTTAAATAAAAGTGAAAACACAATAAATGTTCGTTATGGAGCGTTATTACAAATGTTAGAGTATGTAAAAAATGTAAATATTGTAATGTTAAAGACTGATTCTTTAGAAAATCATTTTGTGCATACATTTAAAGAATTAAAATCAGTACATATTGAAAAACAGTATCCGCAAACATTAGTTGTAACGGTCGAGCCATTAGAAATTGTTGCAAAATGGGTATATGAATATAAAGAAAAAGATTCTCATGTCTTAAAAAATATATCGTTATTATCTGGTTCTGATAGAAATGTTTCAGAAGAGAAAAAAGTACAGAAACATGAGACAATTACAAAATCAGGATTTTTGAATAAAAATAATCTTTTTTTAGAACATAATTCTGTAAAGAGTGAAGAAAACAGTAAATTGTTAGTCATTGAGGATAAACAACCACGAGAAAAAGAAATTAAGTATTATGATATTGTAAAGGACGGGCATTATATCCCGAGTATTATTACTGCTAAAAAACGATTAGAAGAAGTTATTAAGAGAGATATTGTAAAAGTTGAGTATTATAGAGATGCAGAAG
>JALUEA010000119.1 GCA_027053135.1 Candidatus Altimarinota bacterium | reverse complement strand
ATAATTCATTTACAATTTGAGGATTTGCCTTTCCTTGAGATTTTTTCATAACTTGACCAACAAAAGCTCCAAATAATTTATCTTTTCCTGCTTTATATTCTTCCACTAATGATGCTTTTTCTTCTAAGACTTCTTTACACAGCTCCTCAATTTTTCCTGTATCAGATTCTTGTGCTAACCCTTTTTCTGTAACAATTTCTTCTGGACTTCTATTTTCTGACATTACTTCATCAAAAATTTGATGTGCAATTTTATTTGAAATAATTCCTTTTTGAATTAACTGAATTAAAGACACAAGATGATCTGCATTAAAATCTTCTAATCTATATTCAACATTATCATTTAAATACTTACTTAATCCTCCAAGTATCCAATTACTTACCAATTTCATATCGCCAATTTTTTCAGCAACATACTCAAATACTGTATTTACATACTTATCAGCAACAAGTGCATCTGCTTCTGCTACTCCAATCCCTGCATCTAAATACCGTAAAATTTTTGAAGATGGCAATTCTGGAATTTCTTTTTTTAATACTTCTATTTCTTCTTGTGTAATAGTTAACGGTGGCAAATCTGGCTCTGGAAAATAACGATAATCCATTGCTTCTTCTTTACTTCGTTGAGAAAACGTTTTTCCGGTATCTGCATTAAAACCTCGAGTTTCTTGCACAATCTCATCTTTTTTCCCTGCTTCATATAACTGAATTTGTCGTTCTATTTCAAATTCTAATGCTTTTTCAATATTTCGAAATGAATTCATATTTTTCATTTCCACTTTTGTTCCAAACTCTTTTTGTCCTACTGGACGAATAGAAACATTCACATCACATCTCATCATTCCTTTTTCCATATCGGCATCAGAAATATCAAGAAATCGTAAAATTCTTTGTAATTCTTTTAAAAAACTTGAAACTTCTTTTGGAGTTCTAAAATCTGCTTCTGTTACCATTTCTGCTAATGGTGAACCAGCTCTATTCCAATCTAAAAGTGATACATTCGCTGAATGCGTTGATTTTCCTGCATCATTTTCTAAATGTAATCTATTTATTCGAAACGATTTCCTTTTTCCTTCTACAATAACTTGTAAATTTCCATTTTCACAAATTGGTTGATCAAATTGTGAAATCTGAAACCCCAATGGTAAATCAGGGTAAAAATACGATTTTCTATCAAACTTCGAAAATTTTTTTACTTCACAAGCAAGTGCCAATCCCATTTTTCTCCCTAAATATACTGCCTCTTTATTTATCGTAGGTAAAGATCCTGGAAACCCCATACAAATAGGACATGTATGCTCATTTGGTTCTGCTTTCCATGTATTATTCGAACACGCACAAAACATTTTTGTCTTTGATTTTAATCGTGCATGAATCTCTAATCCCATTACCGATTCATATTGTTGCGTTTGTTGAGTCATAAAATATTATAATTATGGTTCTATATACGCAGTATACAAAAAAAAATGAAATTTTAATACTCTTTTCTCTCTTCATTACATACCAAATAGTATTTATTTACTGAGGATCATATTTATAATGATGAAGAAAAGCATCCTCTTTACTTTTAAAAAATACCCTATTTTTTGGTGCTAAAATAAATGCTCGTGGATGATCAAGAGGCCAAAATGTCGAACCTCGCTTACTTCCTACAAATTTTGCCCATGCAGGAGCAGGTATAGTTTCTATTTTCGGTAAAATACTTGTAACATCAATTTTTATACTATTACTTTTTTTATCTAAAATAAACAGAGAATCTTTCTTTCCATCTATTATAATTCGTATTTCTGATGGAAATATACTTTCTATTGTTGTAATTGGTAAAATACCATTTTCTATTTTATGTATATTAATAGTAGGAACATTACATGTATTCTCATGATTTTCAACTACTGAAAAACCTGTATTCCTCTTTTGCTCATCATATACCCCAATAAAAAATCCAACAGCAGAAAAAAATAATGCAATTATAATACCGAATCCTATTTCAAAAACTGAAATTTTTTGACGCATATAAAATTATATTAAAATTTTTTTTTTCTATACTTTTT
>JALUEA010000118.1 GCA_027053135.1 Candidatus Altimarinota bacterium | reverse complement strand
ATATAAATTTTTCACTGCATTATAGACTTCTGCATTATTGTTTGAAGAAATATCAGTAAATGGAAAATTGTTTTCTTTTTGTTCTAGAACATTTGAAGATGATACAAAACTATCAAGTGTTGCCATAAATTGTGAAGTATCAAGAGTATTTGTATGCTTATTTTCATATGCTAAAACTTCATGACTTGCAACTGTATCAAAATCAATATTCACTTGTGTTTTTTCAATATTAAGTAATTCCTCAAATATTTTTACTCCATTATATAATACTTCTATAACAACTTTTTCATCATCTTTTCCTTTTGCATTCACAAAATGAAGATTATTTTGATGAATAGATAAATGATCTTTATACTCATCAAAAAATCGTATATTTCCATCAGCATAAATCATAACCATTGGTTTCTTATCATTTTTTGAATAAATAACTCCTCCTCCTGCATTACTTGATGCATCAAGAGGCATTGCACCATACACATAATCATCTGTTGTATTACTATCGGTAATAAACACTGCATTATTATATTTCATGATGTCAGTATTATTACTTTCAAAAAAACTATTAATAGAATCAATGAATTGAACACTATAATTACTTTTTGATTTTAATATAAGTGTTGCCACTACATTTCCTGTTACCGTATTTATCAATGCTTGTCGTAAAGGTAAAAATTTATCTCCTACAAACAAATCAACTTTATAATTTTTTGCATCAGGATTAACAACTAATTCTCCCTTATTATTTACTTCTCCAATAATTGTCCCAGATGAATCTTTTAATATAGCAACATTTGAATTTGTATTATCTATATTATCAAAAACATAATTTCCTAATTCATCAGTTCGAACAGCATCTTTTATTTTTTTTAATACACCAAACCGTTCTCTCAATAATACAACAGGTACATTTCCATATCGCGGAAGAACATGTCCAGTAACAGTATGTTCTGTAGCTGAATCAACTTCAATATCAGGAGGAATAAAAGTAATATGAGCTACTCCTGTTTTTTCATTTCCTAAAGAATCTGTTATTTTAAATGGAACATTTTCTTCTTCAAATAATGATTCATGAATATGAGTTGTAAACGAATCACCAACTGTTTCGTATATTCCATCATTATCAGTATCCCATGAAATTGTTGAATCTCCATTTTCTATATCAAATACATCATCTAATCGAATGACATTTTTCTTATACATTAATTTTTCTTGTTCTATATCAGATAATACCAATGGTGAATGCGTATCATTTGCTTGATTATTTAATAATAAATCATGATTAGCATAATTACTCAATTTTCCATTTGGTAAAATCCATCGTGCTGAAACAGATTTTACATCATTTTGTTTCACAAACGTCTCTAATTCTTTATAATCAAATTTATCAATTCGTACAATAGAATTAGGATCAATAGGAATATTATTTCCATTAATAGTAACAAAATTTTCTCCTACTTCTTTTGTCCAATCTACTTCATGTTCTGTAAAGCCAGAATATTGTTGTGATACTTGATCATATGCCTCCTTTTTTAATTGAAATATATATTTCCGTTGATATCCATTTTTTCTTTGCTCATATGTTACAGAATCATCAATAATATATAATAATCCAGATACTAAATTTTTTGGTTCTGGTAAAACAGACAATGATAATTTTTTTCCATCTCCAAATACTTTCAAATCTTTTGGAGATAAAAACGGTGGTAACACAGAATTAAAATCTAATTCTTCAATAGAATCCGCACCATTCTTATAATTATTTTTATCATGTTTTATATTTTTATACCGCTCAAGAGCATTGGCATATTTAATATAAATTTCATGAGGAGTAGAATACACAATATCTTCTATTCCATCATTATTCATATCTGCTTTAAAAAATGAATGAATTAATGGTGTTTCATCAGTATATGCTGTCATTTTTAAAATTGTTGAACCATCCTCAGATTGAATAAATATTCCTTTATCATCATTTCGTTTTGGTGGATGATTCCTTAAAGATGATATATTTTCTTTTTGTTGTAAAGATGTATTATCTTGATCATCTGTCTTTGCA
>JALUEA010000117.1 GCA_027053135.1 Candidatus Altimarinota bacterium | reverse complement strand
AAAGTAGTTTAGTATATACATACTGCATGTCTTTTATTGTTTATACATGATTTCACATACAAAACCCGTAAAAAAAATTTTATTACTTGCGAATGGTGGGAGAGAACATTCTATAGCAAAAGCACTAAAAAAATCTCAAAAATATGAAGTAGAAATTTATGGTTTTTTTAATGCGCGAAATCCTAAAATTATAGAATTAACAACTGATTTTGTAATAAATACAGAACGAAATTTCGGAGAAGATACACAATTTAAAGCATTACAAGATTTTGCACAGAGTATAGAAGGGTTAGATTTTGCGGTAATTGGTCCTGATGATCCGATTGGAGCAGGAGTAGTTGATGCGTTGTTAGAAGTAGGAATACAAAGTTTTGCACCAACACGAAAACCAGCACAATTAGAAAGTTCAAAAGGATTTACACGGTCGTTATTACAAAAATATGATATACAAGGAAATCCAGAGTTTAGAAAGTTTGTAACGGGAGAAGAATCAGAGCTTGAGCAATATTGTACTACAGATATTGTAAAGAAGTATAAGTTTGTAGTGAAAGATGATGGATTATGTGGAGGGAAAGGAGTTTTTGTGCAAGATGATCATTTTAAAATCCATGAAGAAGGAGCAAAAATTGCACTTGATATTTTAGCGAAGTCAGGGAAAATAGTAATTGAAGAAAAATTAGAAGGTCCTGAGTTTTCGTTGTTATGTATTGTAGATGGAAAAACAATTATTCCAATGCCAACAATTGCAGATCATAAGAGAGCATTTGATGGGGATAAAGGACCTAATACAGGAGGTATGGGAACAATTTCTTTTCCCAAGAAACTTCCTTTTATTACTGATGAAAATATTAAAGAAGCATTAACTATTACGGAGAAAGTGATGAAAGCAGTAGAAGAAGAGACAGGAGAACGCTTTTGCGGGGTAATGTATGGGGGATTTATGCGAACGAAAACGGGATCAAAACTTATTGAGTATAATGCACGGTTTGGTGATCCAGAAGCATTAAATGCTCTTCCTCTTTTACAGTCTGATGCAGTTGATTTGTTTGAGTCGGCGATACACCAAAAGTTAGATAGTATGACAGTGAAATATTATAATAAAGCAACAGTTTGTAAGTATCTTGTCCCAGAAGGGTATCCAACAAACTCTGTGAAACATACAACGGTTACAGTAAATGAAGATTTATTACAATCATTGCAATTAGATGAAAATTATAATGGAGTAGAGGTGTTTTATGCATCAGTATACGAAGATGAAAAGACAGGAGAATTAAAACTTGGAGGTTCACGAGCAATTGGTGTTGTGGGTATTCATGACGATTTTAGAGAAGCAAAAAAACTTGCAGATAAAGCAATTGAAGCGTTTTCTGGTCCGTTATTTTATAGAAAGGATATTGGAAGTGAAGAATTGCTACAGAAAAGAATGGAAATGGTTGTGTAAAAATGTTTGCAGAAGTAATTCCTTTTCGACCATCGGGGTTTGCGAATATTCTTACATATAGAATTGAAGAAATAAGTAAAAATGCTGAAGTAGGAGATGTCGCAGAAATTGCGATGGGAACAACAAGAGAAAAATGTGTTATTCTGAATATTAAAGAAACAGAACCAGATTTTAAAACAAAAACCTTAGGAAAAATAATTGCAAAAAATATTTTTTCTCAACAACAAATACAAAATATTTACGACGTTGCATCATATTTTTTTACTTCTCCATCTCATATACTAAAGAAAGTTATACCTGCTTCTATTCGTAATACAAACTTTGTTAATACAACAGAGTTTGCTGTCCCGAAAAAAGACACACAATCTGTTTTAGAAAAGAATACACAGAGTACTTATGAACTTACAATTAGTTTAGGTTCTGTGTATTCTAAAAGGAGTACAGATGAAATAGATTTTATACGAAAATATACAGCAGAAAAGTATCAACAAGTTGTCGTTCTATTTCCTGATATTATTTCTTTAGAGAAAGCATTTTTACGATATAATACAATTTTCCCTGATATTTGTGTTTTTCATTCTCAGGTAAGTAAAAAAAAACAAATTGAAGCATAAAAATAAT
>JALUEA010000116.1 GCA_027053135.1 Candidatus Altimarinota bacterium | reverse complement strand
CTACTATTGTATGATTTTCTGTTATCTTTTTAAAAAGAATATTATCAATAGAAGCCACAGGAACAATATCAATTCCACTGCTAAGAATAAATGCAGAATCAAATATATTTTTTTGAATATCAGATAGAAAAATATCTTTAATAACCATTGGGATACCGTGTTTTATCAGTTCAGCTTGTAAAATTTTTTGTGTAAATCCTTCTAAAAATGTCTTATGTGATGGATCTGGGAAATATACCGTATCACCTTTAACAAAAATAATATTCCATGCAGGTCCTTCTGTAATAGTTTTTTTATAATAAAAAAGAGCATCATCAAAACCATTTTTTTGTGCTTTTGCCCGTGTTTGCAATGAAGGAAATAATGCTGATGTTTTTAAATGTGCTAAAGGACGAATCATTTCATGTAATTCTAATCGAATATTTTTTTTATTCTCATTATACTCTCTTCCTGTTACTATAATCTGAATATCTGAAATATTTCCAGGATATGCAATAGAAAAATTTTTCGGATAAATAGCAACACGCACAAGTTGTTTTTTTATTGAATTATTCTGTAAAAATTGCAATATAGCAGTCACTATTTCTTCACGCGTTGGAGTAATATTAAATAATATTTTTGCATTTGTTTGTAAACGATTTAAATGAAGTTCAAATGCTTTTGCACAATATTTCCCTTGAGAATTTATACTTACAGTAAAAGTTGTAAATACACTGTATCCTGTAAGCATTGCAGGTTCTAAAGCCGAATATTCATCTTTTAAAAACATAAGTTCTTTTGTAGAGTATAATACTTTTATGGTACGCTTTTTATAGTTCTTTATGCAAAATTTTTTTATATATTCAAAAAATGCTATTACTTATTACAGAAGAAAATGCAGGAAAGCGACTTGATAGTATCATTTTTGAAAATGCTCCTAAAGGAGTTACTCGAAGAAGTATTCAACAACAAATTACAGCAGGAGAAGTTCGCGTAAACAAAAAACGTGTAACACGAAATGCAGAAAAAGTAAAAGTTGGAGATAGGATTGTTATTCATTTTTCAGAACAAAAAACAGAATATATTCCACAACCAGAACATATTCCACTAAATATTTTATTTGAAAACAATGATATTCTCATTATTTCAAAACCATCCGGTATGTGTACTCATCCGGATAAAAACTATACCTCAGGAACAGTTGTAAATGCAGTAATGGGATACCTGAAAAATCATCATAAAGAATTTCAAAACGATGATCGTATTCGACCTGGTATTGTTCATCGACTCGATAAAGATACATCAGGATGTTTAATGATTGCGAAAAATAAAAAAACACATCGCTATTTATCAAAACTTATTGCTGAACGAAAAGTAACAAAAAAATATGTAACACTTGTAATTGGAAGAGTTCCCGCAAAAAAAGGAACAATCGATTCTCCTATTACACGAGACCCCAATAATAGAGAACGAATGACAGTGTTAAAAAATGCACGATCAAAAGATGCGTTAACACATTTTAAATGTCTTGCTCAATACCATAAGCCAACAGCAACACTTGTTGAAGTTCATATTGTTACAGGAAGAACACATCAAATTCGTGTCCATTTTTCTGCTATTGGACACCCAGTATATGGAGATAGTGTCTATGGAAACGCAAAAGTTAATGCTTCGTATTTTTCACAATTTGCAACAAAGAGGATGTTTTTACATGCAAAAAGTTTATCATTTCCGCTTGAAAATGGTGAAATTGTTTCCGTTGAATCCCCTCTTCCTGATGATTTACAAAATGTTTTAAACACTTTAGAAAAAGATGAAGACTATACCATATAAATGTACCCAAAAAATACACGGGTTTTTAGGAAAACCAAATAATTTTAATTACGAAAAAAAAGAATTTACAAAAGAGTTTATTACGAATCTCGTATTATCTCAGTATCAAAGAAAAAATATTACGCTTATTCAACCAATACAAACACATTCAAATACCGTTATAGAAGTTACAGAAAAAAATAAAAACAATCCCAATAGTTTTTTTACCTGTGATGGACTTTGGACACGAGAAAAAAATATTATTCTTTCTATTAAAAC
>JALUEA010000115.1 GCA_027053135.1 Candidatus Altimarinota bacterium | reverse complement strand
ATATAAAAGGTAAATATTACATAATAAATATATTTTTTGAATAAGTAATGCTCGATATACTGTTACAAGCCTCTCTTTATCCAATGCAATTTTTTTTGTGTATTGGAATTGCTTTATTTCCTATTGGATTTTGGATGGCAATATTTCTTAATAAATCGGGAAAGGATCCATGGCATATAGTATTTACATTTCTATTTGGAATTTGTTCGGCAGGGCTTATTTTATTATATCAATCATTGTGGGGAGATAAACCATTTAATTTTATATTTTTTGGAATAGAAGCATATAATTTTAAGGCAAATATAGCAACAATGGTTACAGGAACATTGTTAGTTCCTTTTTTAACGTATATGTGTGTAGGTTTTTTGGAGGAAGTTTTGAAACATTTTGCAGTGGTACAAGCTGATAAGAATATTATTTCGAGTATAGGAGAGTCTATTGAGCTTTCTATTGTAGCTGCATTAGGATTTGCATTTCTTGAAAATATTGCATATTTTTATCGTGAATTTTTAAGTACAGGACTGACTCAAGGTTTTTGGACATTAGCGATTCAGCGATCTTTATTTGTAGTGTTTGTACATATTATTTGTTCTGCATTATATGGGTATTATTATGGTTTAGGAATATTTGCAAAACCATATATGCGATATGAATTTTCTCAGTATCAAAAACGGTTTTGGTTATCTGATTTTATCCATAGATTATTTCATGTGAAACGATCTTCTGTTTTTAGAGAACGAATGTTATTAACAGGAGTAATTGTTGCAACTGTTTTACATGGGTTATATGATTTTGGAATGCATGTAAATCCTTCGTTTAAAATTGGAAATATATATGTTCAACTTCATGTAATTTTATTACCACTTATGTTAGTGGGTGGGGTTTTATTACTGACCTATTTATTAAAAAAACAGGAAAATTTAGAAGAGTTCGGAACGTTAGATGTGGAATATGTATATAAAAAGATTGATGCACAAGAAATAAGAGATCGGTATAATATAGAACCTCGTTTATCACGATTTCATACAGTACGAAGTATTCAAAATGGTAGAGAGTTACAAATGGGGTAATATTATCTGTTCTTATTTTGTATTTTGAGTATTTGTTGCAAGTAATATTCCACTTATTCCAAATATAAAAATTATAAAGAGTGAATAATATAAAGAATTGATAAAAAAACTTTGGGCAAAAAAACCAATAAAACTTGCAAGAAATCCGATAGTTGTTCCGTACAAGATTGTATTTTTTTGTGGATACGAGAGAGCATTTTTATATTGTCGAGATTTCCATAAAAGTTGTACAGCTAATCGAAAATAAAAAAACAAAAATGCTGTAAGTCCAAAAATTCCAGAACACACAAGAGTTGTTAGTAAAGAACTATCAAATCCTCCAGAAGAATGAAGGTTTTTTGTTTTTTGTAACCGGATAGTATTAAATCCTATACCACTCCAAAAATGTTTACTCACAAGTTGTAATCCTTCTTGCATATTTTCTACACGCAGTCGTGCGGTTGCGTCTGGGACAAACAGAGAGTTTGTTTTTGTTACTGAAAGAGCAGAGTTTATTCCATCTGTAATTCGTTCTGTTGCGCGTTGAGAAAAGGGAAGTAGTATAATAATGAAAAATGAAAGAGTTATTAAAACTCCTCTAAAATAGAGTATTCCGAGAATAAAAGTTGGAAGTACAAAGGAAAGAAGTGCTGATCGAGAATAGGTTAAAAAAAGTGCAAGAAGTAAGATAAGTGTTCCTATTACAAATAGTATTGTTATTTTTTTATTATAAAATTTTTGAAAATTTGTTTTATTTTCTGTGAAATGAAACGATATAATAGGATATTTTTTTGTATATATTCCAAATATTCCAGCAAGGATTGTTAATATAAATGCAAAAAAACTTCCAAGAAAGTTCGGATCAAACCAAGTAGAAAGGAGTCTTCCGATATGAGGATCCCATCCTTTTTCTGCCATTTCTCTAAAATCTGGATAAAAATAGAGTTGTAGAAATCCTATAAGAGCTAATCCTATTGATATATATATAACATATTGGAGAATAGTAAGTTTTTTATCAAGAT
>JALUEA010000114.1 GCA_027053135.1 Candidatus Altimarinota bacterium | reverse complement strand
CCTAAAATAATTTTTAAGAGAGTGGATTTTCCAGCACCATTTGGACCGATAAGTCCGACATATTCTCCTTTTTTTATAGAAAAGGAAATAGTATCAAGAACCGTATTGTCTCCAAATTGTAGCCCAATGTTTTCAAGAGAAATTATTGACATTCAAATGCAGTTTTAAAGCTTTTTAAATTTTCTTCATATCCTTGTAAAAAACTTTGTTCATCTGTTTCCAATGCAGTTACGGGAAGTATTTTTAGCCCTGTTTCTTTTGATAGCATTTCTGCAAAATTTGTAACATTATTTTTCTCTGTAAGAATAGCAGATACTCCAGTTTGTTTTGCTTTTTGTTTTAATTCAACAAGTATTTTTGCAGAAGGTTCATCATGAGGAGATATTCCTGCAATAGGGTACAGAGTGAGCCCATATTGTCGAGCAACATATCCAAATGCATCGTGAGAAGTAAGCGCTGCATTTTTTTTACAATGAGCAAATGTTTGTTGGTATCGGGTATTAAATGCTTGTAATTTTTTATGTAATTCTTGTGCATTTCGCGTATAGGTATCACTATTTTCTGGATCAATTTGCTTCATTTCTATAAGAATCTCGTTCACCATTTGTTGAGCCAACACCGGATTTAACCAAGTATGCGGATCAAGTCCTTCTTCTTCATTTTCTTCCATTTTATGAAGAGTAAGAGCATGAGAAGTTTCAAGAGTAGGAATATGTTTTGCTTGTAACTGAGGAATTATATCTTCTGCCCATGGTTCAAGTCCTGCGCCTTGAACAATAACCAAATCTGCAGTATTAAGAGTAACAATATCTTTTGGACTTGGTTTAAAATCATGCACCTCCGTGTTTCCTGCAAGATTGATAACAGTAGCTTTATCTCCTCCTATTTCTTTAGTAAGAAATTCTAAAGGATAAAAACTCGTTACGACTACAATTTTTTCATGAGAAGATTTAGAAATTTCTGGATTATTTTCTGAAAACTGACACCCTGAAAAAACAAGAAGTGAAAGTATAGAAAATGAAAACAGAAAAGATGAGAGTGATGAGAGAGATGAAGATGAGAGAGATGAAGATGAGAGATTTTTTTTCATAAAAAAATACATTATATATTATACGGTGCATAAACGACATTTTCCATGAAAAGAAAACTGATGAGACGAGATTTGCAGCCCCTGATTTTTTAATTTTTTTTCAAGAATATGAACTTGATTCTCAAGAGATTTATCTTCTATGCATTCTATTGCATTACATTTTTCACAAATAAAATGATGATGATGATGTGCTTGTAATTCATAATATGCGGTAGAATTTTTCAGCATAACAGAATGCAAAACACTCGATTCTACAAGCGTTTCTATCTGCCTGTATAACGAAGTTTGATTCGGAAAAAAATTTTTTTGATGCAGTTTTTTTTGCAAATCAAGAATTGTAATCGGTTCTTTTTTTTCAGAAAATACTTCTAAAATAGCCACTCTCAAAGGAGTTTTTTTCAGCTTTTTTTCCCGTAAAAATAATTCAATGGTGTTCATACAAAAAATATTCTATTTCTTTTTTTTTAGAAATGCAAGTCTCTTGCGTTTGTAATTTTTATAAAATTTAGAAAATTTTTCTATCCACCCAATAAAAAATATTATTTATTGTTTCAAATTTCCCCCGAAAAACATAAATTACATAAGCGGCTATAAAAGCCGTTACAATAGATCCTAAGATGTCAAATGGATAATGAACTCCTACAAAAACTCGAGAAAATCCGCTTAAAATTCCGATACTTGATAAAACAGTTCCCAGTATTCTTGTTTTTTGAAAGAATAAAAAACTAAAAGCAATAGAAAGCATAAAAGTGGTGTGATCAGACGGAAATGAATTTTCTGCGGTGTGATATACTATATTTCTTCCTAATCCATCCATAAATGGACGATTATGAAAGTAAAAAAAAGTAATGATGTAATTTATAAAAAGCCCGAGTAAAACAGAATATCCCGCATATAAAACGGTATCTTGAAAGGTATTGCGTTTATAAAACCAATAAAAAACAAGAAGAAGAAGAAAAAAATACGGCGTGTATTCTGCTAGTG
>JALUEA010000113.1 GCA_027053135.1 Candidatus Altimarinota bacterium | reverse complement strand
CTCCTGTATTATTTATCTTTCGAGACATTTCGAATGCAAAAAAATCACCTGCAGAAATATCTACAGATGATATTGTATATTTTTTTTCATTTCCTGAAACTGTACGTTCTGACCAAACAAATTCAGAAACACTTGTATTTGTACAAATAAAATGCTCACAATCATTATATACCTCTATAAATTCTGAAGAAGGATCTATTTCTGATAACACTAATTGTGCAGAAACTGGTAAAACATTCCCAAAAAAACTACAACAAACAAATACTATATATAGAAATACATTTTTCAAAAATTCTTTCACTCCCAATATAATAAATAATATTCTATATTATATTCTTATAAAGAATATCCCATTACTCTCTCATTCTACTTAATAATACTTATTTTTATTTAGGCGTAATCATTTTTGATGCATCTAAAATAGTATTCAATTCCTCTTCTGTTAAAACGCCTTTTTCTAAAGCAACTTCTCGAATACTTTTTCCTGTTTTTATAGACTCTTTTGCTATTTCTGTTGCTTTATAATATCCAATATATGGATTTAAAGCAGTAACCATACAAAAACTTTTTTCTAAATATTCAGAACATCGATCGTCATTTGCCGTAATTCCATCAATACAGAGTGTTCTTAATAACCGAAGAGAATTTTTTGCTAAATCTAACGATTGTATTAAATTAAACGCCAACACAGATCCCATTACATTTAACTCAAACTGTCCTGCTGCAACTGCTTCAGTAATTGTTGCATCATTTCCTACTATTTGAAAAAACACTTGATTTACAAGTTCTGGTATTACAGGATTCACTTTTCCTGGCATAATAGATGAACCTTTTTGTCGTTCTGGAAGATTTATTTCACGCAAATTTCCTACTGGACCTGCTGACATCATTCGTAAATCATTTGCTATTTTCGATAATCCAGAAAAAACAGATTTTACTCGACCAGAAATATCGGTAAACACATCTAAATTTTGTGTAGCATCTACAAGGTTTTCTGCTGATTCAATCGGTAACTGTGTTATGTCTCGTAATTCTCGAACAACATGCTCTATAAATGCTTTCGATGAACCTATAGCAGAACCTATAGCAGTTCCTCCCATATTTACACGCAGAATTCCTTCCTGTAAAAGATTTTTAAGACGATTCGCTCCCCGAAAAGCACATGCACTATATGCACTAAACTCTTGCCCTAACGATACTGGTACCGCATCTTGTAAATGTGTTCTTCCTATTTTTAAAACATCTGCAAATTCTTTTCCTTTTTGCGCAAATGATTCTCCTAATAATTCTAATTCACTAATTACCTCTTCTAATAATTTATATGAAGCTATTTTAATTGCCGTTGGAACTGTATCATTTGTTGATTGTGCAAAATTAACATGTTCTAAATCACTTACATATCCAAATTCTTTTCCTAATATTTCAGAAGCCCTATTCGCAATCACTTCATTCACATTCATATTTATAGATGTTCCTGCTCCTCCTTGAATAGCAGAAGTTACAAATTGATCATCTAATTTTCCTGCTATAACCTCATCAGATGCACTACAAATCGCATCACAAATTTCTTGAGAAATATTTCCAATCTGTGCATTTGCTTTTGCAGCTGCCTTTTTTACTTCTGCAAGTGCATATATAATTCGTAAATCAACCGTAAAAGAAAAAACAGGAAAATTTTCTAATGATTTTTTTGTTTCTAATCCATAATATTGCGTATTCTTCATAAAAAAATATAAAAAAATATTGAATACATCATACGCTTTTTATTATATTACGCAAAATTTTTTTTATACACATAACGAAAAAGAACTTCATAACAACACAATCAATTTGTAGTATACTCTTTCACAAAAGTTTCTTAAACTATTTACACGTTTCCATACCATAATAATATGTAATCCTTTCATATTTTCTACAATATATTCATCACTCTTTTTTTATGTCGTACTCATTACACATGGAATGCATCGCCCCAGATCACACAAAAAATATATATATTTTTTGTCATGGTTTTGGTTCCTCTTCTTGCTACAACGAATTTGAGGGAAGTCATCCTCATATTATTTCTGCTTTACAA
>JALUEA010000112.1 GCA_027053135.1 Candidatus Altimarinota bacterium | reverse complement strand
GTAGGAAGTCAATTTTTAAAAGAAACGGCAAAAATAGATTTATCAACAGCAACACTCCGAAACGAGATGGTAAAATTAGAAAAAGAAGGATACCTCGTTCAATCTCATATTTCTTCAGGAAGAATCCCTACCGATAAAGCATATAGATTTTTAGTGGAAACAATTAACATTCCTTCATCACAAGAAGAATCATTTAAACGCGAATTTAATTCTGTTGCACTCCAATACCTCAAAAATAAACAAGCCGATCAAAATGTATATGATGTTGTCTCTATTTTATCACAACTCACACCCAATATTGCATTTGCTACAATCCCCTCATCTCAAAAAATGTTTTTTCTCGGATTATCGCAAATAATCATGCAAAATGAGTTTTCCTCTAAAGTTCAAAATATAAGTGGAGTATTTAAAGTTTTAGAAGAAGATTTATATAGTTTTCTCTCTTCTTTAGATATAAAGAAAACAAAAAAAATTCCTAGTAGTACAGAAGAAAATATACAGCATACTCATACAAACGCTGATTTATGTGATATATATGATATAGAATTATTTATTGGACGAGAAAACCTCCTTCCAGGAATAGATTCATGTTCTCTTATTGTCTCTAAAACACAAAATGGAGAATATTTTGGAATACTTGGTCCTGTTCGTATGGATTACTCGCGAAACATTATTGCAATGAAAGAAGCACAAAAATTATTCACACAAATAGAAAATCCCAAATAATACACTCCTTATCTCTTTTAAAATTCTTTATTAATATCTTTGTTTTCTTTCGTCTCTGTTTTTTCTTTTATTACAGGGTCTTCTCCTCCTTTAATGACCCAATATCCTCTTGGTTGATAAACAGATGTAAAAATATCATTATAAAGATTTTTATTATTTTCTTTTACTATTCTATAAAAATGAGTTGTAACTCCAGAAACACTATGAGAAACAACTTTTTTAGTTCCTTCAGGAAGCGTATTATCATATGTTACTTTTGATGGTAATGGACCTCTAAAATGAGACTTAAATGGTCCTAAAATAGTAACTTCTCTCTGTTTTGGTTTTGTTCCATAAAAATAAAAAAACAACTCATTATTATTATGCCCTCCTCTTCGCGTTTGTAATAACAACGCGTGTCCAGAAGTATTTTTAAATTTAAAATCTAATGTAGGAGAATAAATAGTCGCATCACTTCCTTGAGGATTATAATACCCTACCGCATACGAATGATTATGTCGTTCTATAATTTTCATACCTGCAATCATAGCTCCTCTATACGCAGTAGATGAAACCTGGCATAATCCACCACCATATTCTGAAACAACTTTCGGTCCTTTAATAACCAGTTCTGGAATATATCCTGTAGATGCATTTACTACCCCTAACTGCTTATTAAATGAAAAAATATCTCCATTTAAAATAATATATCCATTAAACTTACTTGCCCCATTTAGTACATTTTTAATTCGTTTCCAACTTGACCCATTAAAATCTGAACGCCCAACAGAAACAAGCTCTTTTATTCCTAACTGTTTTAAGCGTTCACTTGTAACTGTTACTGTAGGATCCGTTCGTGTAACATCGATATTTACAGTAGAAATATGCTGTTCTATTGCAAATACAATTAAATCAACTGTTTTCTCTATATTTACAGAAACTCCTGGTTGACCATACCCATCAAAAATAATTTTTGTATTCTTTGTACCTGCTTTATCTTGTTTTTCTTCAGAAATAACTACATCATGTTTTTTTTGATTTACCAATGGAACAATATTTTCTTCTAAATATTTTCGAATTTTATCTCTCCTTATTCTTCTCTTCTCTATATCTTTAAGATCTTCTTCATCAATATCTTGAGAAGAAAAATCATGCTTTTTATCTCTTATTACTGCAGAATCAATATCTTCTGCAAAACAAAAACTATACGACCTTGTGTACTTTTCTTTCTCAACAAAACGAGAAATATTTTTTATAATAAAATGCTGATACTCGTATTTCAAACGCAAACTCCCTGAATAATCAGAAACTCCTGCAAAAGTATTCTGTACGAAAAGAAATAATAAAACTCCCAATAATACAAATATATTCCTC
>JALUEA010000111.1 GCA_027053135.1 Candidatus Altimarinota bacterium | reverse complement strand
TGCTCATCAACAATTGATGATGCCAGCTGTAGACTATATATTAGAGGTGTTGGAAATAAAGTCAAAAGCATGGCAAAAAGTTCCTTTACTTGCCTTAACACACGGACAATCAGCATCTCCTACAACAGTAGGGAAATCGATTTTTGTGTTTGCGGCACGACTTTCGGCACAATTAAAACATCTTATGTCGCAAGAGTTTTTAGGGAAAATAAATGGAGCAACGGGAAATTTTAATGCACATTTTGTTGCTTATCCTGAAGCGAATTGGTTAGATATTTCTCAAACATTTGTTGAAAGTCTTGGATTACAATGGAATCCTTTTTCAGATCAAATTGATCCACATGATTTTATTGCTGAATTATCGCATGTAAATATTAGAATTAATACTCTTTTAATAGATTTATCACGAGATATTTGGGGATATATTTCACGTGGTGTTTTTATTCAAAAAACAAAAGCAGGGGAAATTGGATCTTCAGCTATGCCACATAAAGTGAATCCTATTGATTTTGAAAACGCTGAAGGAAACTTTGGTATATCAACTGCATTATTTAATCATTTTGCGTTAAAACTTCCTATTTCTCGATGGCAAAGAGATTTAACCGATTCAACGGTTTTACGAAATCTTGGTGTCGCTTTTGGTCATCAATTACTGGCATTAAAAAGTTTAAATGCAGGACTAGAAAAACTCGAAGTATCAATAGAAAATTGTACAGCAGAACTTTCGAAAAATGTAGAAGTGTTAGCTGAAGCAGTACAAACAGTAATGCGAAAATATGGAATTGAAAAACCGTATGAAAAACTAAAAGAATTAACGCGAGGAAAACGAATTACATTAGATGAGTATAAAGCATTTGTTGAAAATCTTGAAATTCCACAGGATGCGAAAGAACGATTATATAATTTAACACCAGAAAAATATACTGGTATAGCAACGCAAATGGTTGATATTTTTATGCAAGATGCAGAGTTGTTAGGTGATGAAGAAGGAGAAAAAGAAAAAGAGGCTGATACATGTTGTTCCAGTAGTACATGTTAGTAATGTTTTAAAAAATATTATAAGAAAGTATGACAAGAAAAAAGAGCAGTCTATATTCTGCTCTTTTTTCTTTAAAAAATTTCTCTTTTCTCTATACTTTTTTTTATATGCTGAAACATTGTTTCAAATCCATCTTTTCCTCCATAATACGGATCTGTAATAGGAGAAGTATCAAGCATACGCACTTTATAATGATATTTTTCTGGAATTTGTTTCTTTATATCTGCAATATTTTGCAGGTCCATTCCAATAATAAAATCAAATTCTTTTGGATCAGTAAAGCGTAATGGTCGAGCTCGTTGATGAGATATATCGATATTATGCTTTTTACAAACCTCTATACTTCTTTTATCGGGCTGTTCTCCAGTATGCCAGCTTCCTGTCCCTGCAGAATCAAATTCTATTTCTGGATACATTGATTCTGCTATTCCTTGTGCTACAGGGCTTCGGCAAATATTCCCAAGACAGACAAAAAGGATTTTCTTTGGCATAGAATAATAAAAAATTTGTTTAAGAGTTATTTTTTTAATTTTTTTTGTTACGGATTATTTTTTTTGAAATATATTTTTGTCTATAAACTATTTTCCATAACCGCCCCTGTATCTGCACTGGTTACATTTTTAGCGTATCGTCCTAGCCATCCTTTTGTAATTTTAGGAGTAAACTTTGGAAGTGCATCAAGTCGTGCTTTAATTTCCTCATCACTTAATTGTACATTGATTGTTCGAGCAATAGAATCAATTTCTATAATATCTCCGTTTCGTACTGCTGCAATGGGTCCTCCTTGTGCTGCTTCTGGGGAAATATGACCAATAGACATTCCTCGAGTTGCTCCAGAAAATCGCCCATCTGTTATTAACGCTGCTTTAATTCCTCGTCCTTTTATTGCTGCAGTTGGTGCTAGCATTTCTTGCATTCCTGGTCCGCCTTTCGGTCCTTCATAGGCAATAACTACTACATCTCCGTCAACAATTTCTCCATTTAAAACGGCTTGTAGTGTGTCTTCTTGAGAAGTAAATACTTTTGCTGGTCCAGAAAAAATTTCCATTCCTTTTTCTACACCTGCTACTTTCACAACTGCTCCTTTAGGTGCAATATTTCCAAAGAGAACAGAGAGTCCTCCTTCTTGAGAAAATGCTTGATCTCCAATTCGAATAATATCTCCATCAGCTTTTGGAGCTGGATCTATAAGGTCTCGTAATGTTCCCGTAACTGTTGGAGCATCAAGATGTAATGGTGTTTTTTCGTATGTAGTAACTGCTTTTAAAATAGCGGGAATTCCTCCTACTCGATGAACATCTTCAATATGAATATTTGGACGAGAAGGAGATACTTTACATACATTTGGAGTAACTTTAGAGAGTTCGTTTAATCGGTTAAGATCATATGGAACGCCTGCTTCATGAGCGAGTGCAAGCGTATGGAGAATTGTATTTGTTGATCCTCCCATTGCAAGATCAAGAATAAATCCGTTATCGATATTCTGTTGTGTAACAATGTCACATGGGAGTATTTTTTGAGTTATTACCCGATCGAGTACTGCTGGAATTTTATCAAATAATGCTTTTCTATCAGGGTTAATTTCCCAAATTTCGTTTTCTTTATCAATCCAAGTTGCTGCAGGAATAGTTCCATTTCCTGGAAGAGCAAGACCAATTGCTTCTGCAAGACAGTTCATAGAGTTTGCGGTAAACATTCCAGAACAGCTTCCACATGTTTGGCATGCTTCGTTTGTTATTTTTTCGAGTTTTTCATCCGTTATACCTCCACTTGAATGTGTTCCTACTGCTTCAAATACAGTATTTAAGTCAGTATCATTTTTTCCTGCGAGCATTGCTCCACCTGATACATATATTGCAGGAATATTTAACCGAACCATTGCATTCAGCATTCCTGGAACAATTTTATCGCAATTTCCAATTCCTACCCATCCATCACATGGGTGTGCACCTATAATTGTTTCTATTTGATCAGTAATAAGTTCACGGCTTGCAAGGGAGTATTTCATTCCATCATGTCCCATTGCTATTCCATCACATACTGCTCCACCTATGTTGGTATACCAAACATTGTATCCTGCTTCTTCTAATTTTTCTTTTAATTGTTTTCCAAGTTTATCTAAATGAGCATGACCTGGTATTTGTGTTGTATATGAGTTAACAATAGTTATAAATTTTTTCTTTCGTTCAGAAATAGTTTTAATAGTTCCTGATGCTTTAATTAAACTTGCTGCAGGTAACATATGATTTCCTTCTGCAACAATTCGAGATCCTTTTTGTTGGATATGGGCAAATTGTGGGTTTATTGGTGTAGATGACATAATATATATAAAAGAATACATCTGTTTATGGGTATTCTATCATAGCATTAATATGTTTTTCTAGATGATATCCTTATATTTTATTTCTCTCCATTTTCCTTCAGGAAGGTCTTTTGGTAATACTAATTTATTGATACGAATTCTTCGTAATACTTTTACGCCAGATCCAATAGCTCGTACCATGCGTCGTATTTGTCTATTTTTCCCTTCTTTTAGGGTGATTAAAAATGTATACATTCCTACTTTTTTGACACGAGCGCGTCGTGTTTTTTGTCCTAACATAATAAATGGACGCTTGAGGCGTTCAATCATATTATCGGTAACTTTATTCCAAATTTCTACAAGATACTCTTTTTCATGTTCTTTTGAAGGATGGGTAAGTTCGTAGGTGAGATCTCCATCATTCGTAAGAAGCACTAGGCCACATGAATCTTTATCAAGTCGTCCAACTGGATAAATATGTGGAAAGTTTTTTTCTCCAGTTTTTTCTTCGTTAAAATAATCTAAAATAATATGGGGATCGTCTTTTGTTTTTTTTGTAGAACATGTAACTCCAACAGGTTTATTCAAAATAAAGTATCGTAATGCATTTTGTTTTTTTTCTAAAACATGTGTATTGACTTCTATAATATCATGTTCTTCATTTATTTGTTGTCCTATTTGAGCAATTTTTCCATTTACTTTTACTGCTCCTTCTTTTATTAGCTTATCAGCACCTCTTCGAGATGCATAGTTATGGAATGCTAAATATTTATTAAGTCGCATGGGAAGTATTTTTGTAATGGAATTATGATTTTTTACATGCTTTTAAAAATCCATGAAATAAAGCATGTGGTTTATTTGGTCGGCTTTTAAATTCAGGATGGAATTGTGAACCAACATAGAATGGATGATCAGTAATTTCAATAATTTCCATTAAATCTCCTTCTGGTGAAGTTCCAGAAATTTTCATTCCATGGTGTTCTAAAATATCTCGGTATTCGTTATTAAATTCGTATCGATGTCTGTGTCGTTCAGTAATGTGTTCTGTTTGATAGCATTCAAATGCTTTTGTGTTTTTTTCAATAATACATGGGTATGCTCCAAGCCGAAGAGTCCCTCCTCTTTGTGTATTAGCGCTTTGATCAGGTAAATAATGTACTATTTTAATTTTTGCAAGTTCGTCAAATTCTTCACTTGTTGCATTTGGTAATGCACACACATTTTGTGCAAATTCTATTGCCATAATTTGTGATCCAAGACAAATTCCAAGATATGGAACCTTATTTTCTCTGCAATATTTTGCAGCCATAATTTTCCCTTCTGTTCCTCGGTGTCCAAATCCACCAGGAACACAAATTCCTGCACAATTTTGCAATTTATTCCATTCTTCATTGTTTTGTGTTTGGTCTTTTTCTAATTTTTCAGAATCAATCCATATAATTTTTACTTTTTTATTTTCTGCATATCCTCCAGCTTTGAGTGCTTCAATAACGGATAAATAGGCGTCGTCTAAATCAGTATATTTCCCACAAAGTCCAATTTTTATTTCTTCTTTTGTTGAAAAAATAGCATCTACCATATGAGACCATTCTGTAAGATCTGGTTTTTTTATAGCGAATCCAAGTTTTTGTTGTACTATTTCACTATAATTATAGTCTTCAAAAAGAAGTGGTACTTGATAAATACTATCTGCTGTTTGTGCTGGAAAGACTGCTCGTGTTTCTACTCCACAAAAGTGTCCTATTTTTTCTAAAATATCTTGTGAAATAGGTTCATCAGCACGACATACTAATATATCTGGTTGAATAGCAGCTGCACGGAGTTGTCGTACAGAAAGCTGTGTTGGTTTGGTTTTGAGTTCTCCTGATGCTCGTAAGTATGGAAGAAGTGTTAAATGAATAGATACAACATGTGGTAACTCTGTTTTTAATTGTCGTATTACTTCTAAAAATGGTTCTCCTTCAATATCTCCAACGGTTCCTCCAATTTCTACAATTAAAATATCAGCACCAGAATGTTTTACGGCATTTAAGATTTTTTCTTTAATTCTCCCTGTAATATGTGGAACAACTTGAATTGTTCCTCCTGAATATCCTCCATTTCGTTCTTTTTCAATTACTTCAGAGTAGATTTTTCCTGTTGTAACAGTTGAGTATTTTGATAAGTTTTCATCTATAAATCGTTCATAATGTCCCAAATCAAGATCGGTTTCAGCACCATCTTCCGTTACAAAGACTTCTCCATGTTGAAATGGAGACATTGTTCCAGGATCTACATTTAAATACGGATCAAGTTTTTGAATACTGACAGAATATCCAGCATGTTTTAAAAGCATTCCTGTTGAAGCACTTACAATTCCTTTTCCAAGGCTTGAACATACTCCACCTGTAACAAATATAATTCGTTTATTGTGAAGTTTTTCTTGGGTAATGATAGGCATAGTATTATTTTTAGAGAAGAGAGTAAAAGGAGAGGGAAAATCTTGTATTTTATAGTATTATATTTTTAATGGCATTAAGATATAGGTAAATCCATCATCATCTTCGGATAATATTTTGACAGGAGCAAGTTGTTCTTTTACGACAATACGAACATGTTGTGAGTGTAATACTTGAAGAATATCTAGAAAATAAACGGAATTTAATGCGACAGTTTCTTCTTCTCCTTCAATTTCTCCTTCTACTATTGTGTTTCCTGATCCAATTTCTGTTTCATCAGTTGTAATTTTTAATCCTTCGTGAGAAAGCTCGACTTTAATAATATTATTATCCATTTCCTTTGCAAAAATACCTGCTCGTTTTACTGCTAAAATAAGATCTGATCGAGATACTGTAAAGATTCCTTTCTGTTCTACTGGAATAATTCGTTTATAATCAGGGAAATTCCCATCAATAAGTCGAGATGAAATTTCAGTTGAATGAGTAGAGAATAAAATTTGATTTTTTGAAACATCAATTTTTATATCATCTTTTGGATCTATAATTCGCGAAAGTTCTTGTAACGTTCGAGCAGGTACAATATATTTTGATTCTGATAATTCATCACTGAGTTCTATAATTTGTTCTGCAAGTCGGTATGAGTCAGTTCCGACCATTTGAAGTGTTTTGTCTTTTATCCAAAATAATACTCCTGATAAAACAGGTCGTGCAGATGATGCACTACATGCAAAGGCAACACGTTCTATAGATTTTTTTAATACTTCTCCAGAAATGTTAAATGAAAAATCTGGAGTAAAACTAGGAATATCAGGAAATTCTTCAGCTGAAATACCTTTTATTTTTGTTTCTGAATCTCTTGAAGTAATTTGAACGGAATCTCCTGAAAGTCCTTGTATTTCAACATCTCCATCTTTTAAAAGAGAAATATAGTTTACAAGGAGTCGAGAAGGAAGTGTAATTTCTCCTTCTGACTCAATATTTGCTTCGATAGAAGTGGTAATAGCGATTTCAAGGTTTGTTGCAGAAAATTGTACTGTTTGATCTTTTGTTCTAATACAAATATTCCCTAACACTTGAAGTGTGTTGTGGCTATTGATGGCTTTTTGAACAATTGATAATGCTTTTTGTAAATCTGCCTTTTCACATGAAAACTTCATACTGTAAAATAAATTGTTTATATATGATATTCTACTGGATATGGCGTCTTTTGGTCAAGTAATGGGATAATGGGAATATTATGTATTTCTTTTGAAGTTTGATGAAGTATAATAATGAATTTGTTCTTTTTCTTTGTTTCTTGATATGATACCATGTATCATAAATATGTGTAGATACATTAATTAATAAATTAATAATTAATCAATGAAAAATGCAACAATGAAACCTCGTCCAATTTTTAATGAACATGGAGATGATTCACTGTATAAGAGAAGAATAATAAAAGGAGAAGCAACAGGAATATTTAATTTGAATGATGTAAAATATTCTTGGGCAAAAAATATGTATCAGGTTATGATAGGAAATTTTTGGGTTCCAGAAAAAGTAAAAGGCCTATCTGATGATGCAACGATGTTTAAGCATTTAAATCCTGCAGAACAACGAGCATATAAAGGAGTTATTTCGTTTCTTACTTTTTTGGATAGTTTACAAACAGTAAATTTACCACATTTTTCAGATTATATAACTGCACCAGAAGTTAATTTATTACTTTCAATACAAGCATATCAAGAAGCGATACATTCTCAAAGTTATGCTACTATACTAGAAACAGTTGTTGATAGCAAAAAAAGACAAGAAATTTATTATTTTTGGAGAGATAACGAAATTTTACTTGAAAGAAATAAATATATTTGATGACTTTATCAACAATTTTGGG
>JALUEA010000110.1 GCA_027053135.1 Candidatus Altimarinota bacterium | reverse complement strand
TACACACATTATGCTTGATATAAAAAATAAAATTATAAATTATAAGTGTAATATTTCTTCAGATCTTATTAAGAAATATAATATTGTTTCTTGTGATACTCTTGAAAAAGATATGAGTGTTACTATGATTGTTTGGAATAATAATGAAGTATTTCGTGAAGAATATTTTGCACTGTTTCCGAATCTTCGATTATTTGTTAATTGGGGAACGGCAACATCAAATCTTCCTGAAGTGGAGCATTTTATAAAGAGATCTATTATTCTTAAAACAGTAAAAGGATATTCTACGAATGCTGTTGCAGAATATGTTATTTTTACACTTATGAAACTGTTTTCACGATCTTCAGAAAAAAGAAAAGAATTAAGTGGAAAAAAAGTAGGAATTGTTGGAATGGGTAATATTGGGAAGAGGGTTGTGAAATTTCTTATGGGGTTTGATTGTGAAATTGGATATTTTTCACGAACAAAAAAAGATATTTCGATTCCTTTTTATTCATTAGAAGATTTAGTGGTGTCTGTAGATGCTTTAGTAATCGCTGTTGATTCGAAAGATTTTACTATTCCAATTTCATTATTGCAAAGGCGTCAAAAAGAGTTAGTTATTTGTAATATTTCTCAAGATCGTGTATTTCCAGCATTTAAAGTGATACAATTTGTTCGAGAGAGGAATCTTCCTTTGGTTGATATTATAAGTGATAATTTTGTAGAGAAAGAGATTATAGAGCATTATGGGAAATATTATACACCGCATGTGGCGTATCAATCATTAGAATCGTCTCTTATAAAAAATAGTATGTTAGAGAAATATATTGCATTATTATAATTTTTATATGAGAAGAATGAAATCTGTTTATATTGCGCGTCATGGAATGACATTATGGAATAAAGAAGGAAGAATTCAAGGTCAAACAAATGATATACCATTATCACCTGAAGGGAAAAAACAAATGGAACGCTTAGGAATATTTTTACAACAAACGATACACAATCCTATTGTATTGGTAAGTCCTTTAATAAGAGCAAGAGAATCATTTGAAGTTATAAATTCATATCTTCAGGTTTCAAATGATGATGTGTATGTAATCCCAGAGTTAATAGAAATGAATTTTGGAAAATTTGAAGGGTTATTGAAAAGGGATATCCAATCAGATAATTTTTTTATAGAACGGAAACAGAATAAGTATACAACACCATATCCAGAGGGTGAGTCGTATAAAGATGTACAGAAGAGACTTTTGAAGTCTCGTATAAAAGATATTTTTGAGAATGCAAAACAGAATGGAAGAGATATTTTATTTGTGGGACATGAAAGTACCAATAGAATGATACCTGTTGTTTTAGGAATAGGAGAGATGAGTGAACAGAAAGCAGTAGAGAATCGACAAAAAAATAATGAGATAGTGATTTATAATGATCCATTTAATGAACGAATAATACAAATTTTTTAATACAAACACATATGAGAATACAAATGAATGAGCCATTTGAAGTAGATTCAATTGACGATACAGGGTTTGAGATGGAAAAAGTTGGAGATGCTCAAAGTATTGGTGGTGGTGTAGAAAAAGTAAAAGAAAAAAATACTGATAGAATTTTTTATAGGAAAGCTGATAAAGGGAAAGAAGAGTATGAAAAGTTTCATGCTATGTTTCGGCATCAGATACCAGGCCCTATTACGACCATATTCGAGAAGAATAAAGAATTGTTGTATACCAGTGGAACGAATGGAATGGTTTTTAGTGAATACATGAAAACTCCTCTTGGGCAGTTGGAAACGCCAAGAATTATATCTTCAATTGTAGAAGAAATTGATAATATGAGGGTTCGAATGTCACGAATTGATGATAGTATTACAAAAAGAAATCCAGGTCATACAAAACATCCTATAGATAACTATAGGCATAGATTTGTGAAGAAAAATTCATCTGCTTCAAATGTATTTTTAAATGCAAATACGACAGATATAAAAAATTTAGAATTACCTCCAGAGGTAGAGAAAAGGTTTCAGAAATTACATTCTTTTATACTTAAGACAATTGAATTATACGAGAAAAAAATTGCTGCAATTGGGAATGATTCAGATGGAGATACGGAAATTGCATTTGGAGATGCAAAACCAGAAAATGTTATTATTGATAGTTTACGAAAGGAATTATATTTTGTAGATCCTTCTTTTATACGCGGATCACGATATTTTGATTATTCAAAATTAATATCACGATTGATTATGGAAGGAATTAAAGTAGAAATTGCAATATATGAAGTTCTTCGACGAACAGGAGATTTTAATATAAAAAAAGATGTGTATAGAGGGTTATCTATAGCAGATCTTGTAAATATTGATATGGTTAATATTTTGTCATCTTATTTAGGGCGTGCTTTATCTGGAAATAATTCGTATAGAATGGTTGATAATTTAACGAAAAATGAATTTATTCAAAATTTACAAAGTGGGTTAAAACCAACAAATTTTACAGATATTTTTGGACGATTATATTCGTAAAAATAGAGAAGTATTATACTATTTTACCATATTCATCAATTACTCGTACTTCTCGTTCGAGTGTTACTCCGAATTGTTCAAATATTTTTGTTTGGGCAATGTGTTGTAATGCTAAAATATCTTTTTGTGTAGCCGTTCCATCATTCATAAGAAAATTTGCATGTTTTTCAGAGAAAAATGCTCCTCCATGTTTATAATTTTTAAAGCCTGCTTTTTCTAAAAACATTCCTGCAGCACCTTCTTTTGGATTTTTAAAAAATGAACCAGCGGTTTTTCCAAACGGTTGTTTGTGTTTTCGCATTGTTAAATATTGTTTTGTTTCTGTTTCTATTTCAGAAATATCTCTTTTTTGTAATTGAAGTGTAACACTCCAAATAATATATTTATTTTTCTTTTCGGTGTTATGTAAATCGCTATGTCTGTATATAAAATTAAAAAAGTGTGTATCAACCGTAATAAATTGTTGCTTTTTTATATCAAATAGTTCGGCTTCTTTAAAAATATCAGAAATTTCCATTTTTGGAACACCTGCATTTCCAGCTACCGCTCCACCAATCGTACCAGGGATAGTTGCAAATGGAGAAAAATCTGCTGAATGTTTTTTGGCAAAGAGAAAAATTGGCATGATTTGTGCACCAGATTCACATTGTATATGACATGTATGTTCATTTTCGTCGAGGAGAGTAATGGATCGGTTTTTCATATAAATCACTGTTCCTCTAAATCCAGAATCTGCAAAAACGGTATTTGACCCTCCTCCTAAAATAAAAATATGTTTTGAATTTTTGAGTATTTTTAGAAAAAGAGGATTGCGTAAATCGTTTTTTGTTTCTATTGTTACAAAAACATCAGCATTTCCTCCAATTCGGAATGTTGTGTATGGGGCTAATGGTTTATTGTATTCAATATTCATATTAAGAATTGTACATTTGTACTATAGTGAATAGTTATAGTGAAAGTATATCATATTTCTCTAATCATTGTTCCCTAATAATTTTTTCTTAATTTCTTTTTCTACAATTGCTCTATGTTTACAATATTTTAATCGAGAAAGTTGTCTGTATGCTTCTGCAATTTCATGGTTTGGAGGTGTGTCATCATATAATGTTTTCATAACAAACCCTCTTGATGTGGTATTATCAATATTAAGTTTAATGAATGCATGGTAGTTTGGAATATTAATTAAATCTGTTTCTGAAAATACTGGTTTAAATTCTTTTACCATTACTTCTGCGTCTTGTGCTCCAATTTTAAAATTCATCATAGATCCTACATTTCCAAATACTGCATCTTTTATAGTATGGTCTTCTTGTGTTCCTTTTCCTCCAGTTTGCATTTTGGTAATTTGAGAAATATATTGATGTGCAACAATAAGTCCAAGTCGATACTTTCGTGCTTCTGATAAAATAGAAGCGAAGCTTTCTGTTACAAAGTTTTGAAACTCATCAACATATAAAAAGAAATCTTTTCTGTCTTTTTCTGGAATACTAGTTCGTGCCATTGCGGCCATTTGAATTTTCGAAACAATAATCATACCAAGTAATTTTGCATTTAAATCTCCTAATTTTCCTTTTGAAAGATTTACTAATAAGATTTTTTTTGTATTCATTACTCCTGAAAAATCAAATCCACTTCGTCCTTGTCCTATAATGTTTCGAATTTGTGTATTCGTAACAAATGGAGTAAATTTTGATGCAAGATATGGGATAATTTCTTTTTTTTCTCGATCGGCAGATTTTTCGTATTCTCCATTCCAGAATGCTAACACTGATGGTTTGGTTACTTTTTTTATTTTATTTTTTCTATACGTATCATCAGTAAAAATACGGAGTATATCGAGTATTGTTGCGGGATCGTCGTCGTCCGACATTAAGGTATGAACAGCATTGATAAAATAATTTTGAAGTCGTGCACTAAAGACTTCTTCTCCAAACAGTTTGATAAAAATTGCCATTGCTTCATTTGCCATAAATTCTTTTTCGTCTTCTGTTTGAGCGTCTAAAATATTTAATCCCATAGGGTTTTCGAGGTCTCCTGGATCAAAGAGTACAATATCATCTGCTCGTTCTGGTGGAATAAAAGGAAGAATTCCTTCCACTAAATCTCCATGTGGATCAATTAAACAAAGACCATGTCCATTTTTCACATCTTGGTTTATCATTTGTGTTAAAAGGGTTGATTTCCCTGTTCCAGATTTCCCGATAATATAAAAATGACGCATTCTATCATTTGGTTTAATACGGACTTCTTTAACGGTTCCTTGATATTCACTTATCCCGAGTAATAATCCTGTTTTTGGTAAATTATTTGGAGGAGGAGTTATTTTAAAGTTTTGCCAATCGAGTTGTGGAGAAGTATTAAACTTAATATTTGGGAAATGGTATAAAGTACTTAATTCACTTGAAGACAGTATTTGTTCCCATTCATGAACATCACTTGTAATATAACGCCATATCCATACAAACCATGGTCGAGAAAAATATCGTGCTTCAAAATGTTTTTGTATAAATTTGAGAGAGTAATATGTGGGAGAGGTAATACTATTGATTCCTACTCCAGCAAATGGAGTCATGGCATTTTCTATATCATGCCAATAATTATCAGCGGTTTCTTGGCTTTCATTTGATGTCGTAAGGACTCGAATTACGGTATTAAATCCTTTGTATTGCAGTTTTTCTTCCATAGCGGTAATGGCGGATTGTTTCATTGAACTGATTTCAGGAGCTTCTTTTTCCTTTGTTTGATAGTCTATAAGAAATAATATAATTTTTATTATGAATAACAGTGGTGCAAATGGTACACGCCAAAGAGAATATCCTAATTGTTCTCCTTTTTTTAATTGTTTAATACTCTTAAGTATATATTGTCTCCATGGTGTTGTTGCTGGTTTAATGAGAATTTGAATTCCTATACTGTCGTCTCTTTTTCCTTTTGAAAGCGCGTTAATAATATTATTCATAGGGTCAGCATTCATTTTATCCATTGCTTTTAATGGGTACACATATGATGCACTGTAGTAGAGGTGTCCTCCAGAAATATATTTTTTTCCTTTAGAAATTTCAGGTTTTGGAATTGGTTCTATAATAGATTTTGGGTAGAGTGCTGTAATTTGTTTTGATGCTGATTGATAAAATTGTTTCGGAATAGCAAGAACATATTTAATCATTCCGTTTTCTACAATATATTCTAATGAGATATAATCTTGTCCTATACAATGTTTTGCAAGAAAACTTCCTGATTTTAGTGACGAAAACCCATCTATTAACTGTGTCATTGCTGTGGTGAGTTTTATGAATGTTTTATCTTGTCCATATTCTTCTCCTAATTCTTCTTTTTCTTCTTTGGCGTCTTGGCGTGGTATTTTTACTTGAATATATTGTAAGTGTTCAGCTCTTTTGTAATTGTAGTAGAGTGCAAAGAGTGCAATACTAGCAGTAAAAAGTATATAAAGAAAAATACCAATACTGAGTAGAAGTAAAAGAAAATGGAACGGAGTAAAGGTATATCCAAAGAGTGTAATAATATTTTGCGAAAAATCTATAGTAGAAATAGAGGTCACGAGAGAAGATGGTTATATTGTATTAGAGTGTATCATAAAATGGTTGTTCATTATTTTTTACAGTATTGATAATTTGAAGTGATTTTGTATTGGAAAAAATATTGCCTCTTATCCGTTCTTCTATTTGTGCTGTGAGTATTTTACTTTCTATATCTGTTTGGTGTATTGGAGAATTGAGAATTGACTGTATTTCTTCTGAAGAATGAGATGCAAGAAGTGTCTGTAATGTTTTATGAAGTACTTTTGGATCTGTATGTGTGAGGGAATAATGTGGAGTATCGGTACTCATAGATTTTACTTGATAGAAGAGGTGTGAAAGTTCTGTTTGTAATTTTTTTTGTATTGATTTATCTGGGATTTGTTTGAGAGCGAGGGCAAAAAAATGGATATAGTGTTCTGTCATATTGTTTCCTTTAATTTCTGAAAATTCTATATCGAGATTATATCTTTTTTTTATATACGGGAAAATAATAGCATGAAAGAGGTGTTTCCCGTGTATGATGGAATCGGTCCATTTCGGAATTATTGATCCTATTAGAGCATGAAATTGTGCGGAAAAGTGGAGTTGTTGTTCTATATCAAGGTGATTTATAAAGGGATAAAATTGTTTTTCAAGGATATGTGTAACGGGTTCAATAGATATTCCATTCGCAAGAGTATTGTGTACAAATTCTGTAAATGCTTTTGATGAAGTATCTATAAGATTATGTTCTAAAAAGAATTGCGTAATGTATTCTTTTTTTTCATTATAACTCATTGTATTTATTTCTTCTTCTGATTTTTGAAGATGAGGGGGATTTTTGTTGGTCTGAGAGAGGGTTTGGATATATTTCAATATATGTGTGTTGTGGTGTGTATTTTTTGTTTCATGTGTTTCCGTTTGTTCATTTTTTTGTACTGGTATTGAGTTCGTCAGAGATGTGTGGAGTGCTATTATTTCTGGTTTATTGTCTTTTGATGTAAGAATTTTTATTTTTTGTATCCCGTTTTCTTCATAAGAAAGGGCAATATGGTAGCTAGGATTTTCTATTGGTATGTGGGTTGAAATACTCGTTATAGTCGCATTGTGTTTGTTTCCTTTCTCATCATAATAGGTTACATCTGTATTTTTTGATAACTCTTCTGGAAGAATATTTTTTATGATATTTGGTAATGAGTGGAGTAAATATTCTTTTGTTTGTGGTATGTCTTGTATATCTGCATGTTTTGCAAGTATTTGAAAAAATTTTCGTATAGCAGAAAGAACTTTTATATTATCGAGATGTATTTTTGAAACTTCAGATATATTATGTGTCGTATAAAGTGGTTTTGTGAGTGTTCGAAAACTTTTAAGAAACACTTCTGTTGAGATAGTAATGGCATTATCGAGAATATTTTGTATTGTTTCTGGTGTAATATGGTTGTTGCGTGCAAAGGTTTCCGCAATTTTTTTTGCTTCGAGAATACGAGAAATTCGCAGAAATAACAGTGTTATAAATCCTTCTGTCGGACCATATTGTTGAATAATTCCCGTATTATTAGAGATATCACCAATTATTTGAATAAGTTTGGTTTGGAGTTTTTGTGGTGTATCAATTTCATTTATTTCTTTTGTTTCAATAATATGAGGAAATTGTAATATATGTTCTACTC
>JALUEA010000109.1 GCA_027053135.1 Candidatus Altimarinota bacterium | reverse complement strand
ATCCCCTCTCCAAAAAAATAATTACATAATAACTTTAAATTTTTTATTCCCCCTATGAAACATCTTTTATCTATTACTGATTTAACACAATCAGAAATTCTTTCTATTCTCTATAAAGCGGAAACATTTCGAAAAGAAAAAGAACAAAATATTCATCACAAACAAATATTACAAGGGAAAAATATTGCAATGTTTTTTGAAAAACCATCACTTCGAACAAAAGTATCTTTTGAGTCTGCAGTATCTTCTTTTGGAGGAAATGCAATTCTTATAGATGGACGAGAAGTCGCAGGAACACGAGAAAGTATCTCAGATATATCACATGTATTAACAGGAATGGTCGATGGTATCTTTGCACGAGTTCATGAACATTCTATTCTAGAAGAGATGCAAAAAAACATGAATATTCCTGTATTAAACGCTCTGTGCAATGATTTTCACCCGTTTCAAGCATTTGCTGAAATTCAAACAATACTTATAGAATTTCCCGAAAATTTTACAGAAAAAAAAGTGGTATTTATCGGAGATGGATGTAATGTGTCTACATCTCTTGCACAAATATGTGCGATTATTGGTATTGATTTTGAAATGTGTTCACCAGATACATATAAAATTCCTGATATATTTTGGAAACAAATCCTTGAAGAAAGTGAAAAAAGTGGAGCTCATATCACACGATCAAATACCCCTCAAAAAGCAGCAGAAAATGCCGATGTTATCGTTACCGATACCTGGGTATCAATGGGTATGGAAAACGAAAAAGAACAACGATTACAAGATTTTAAAGGGTTTACGGTAACACAAGAAATTATGAAAAAAGCAAATAAAGATGCAATTTTTCTTCATTGTCTTCCTGCATATAGAGGACTAGAAGTTGATGCTGATGTTATTGATGGACCTCAATCACGTGTATTTCAAGAAGCCCATTGCCGACTTCATACATCAAAAGCTATTTTAGATTTTATCTATAATTCATAAGTATTTTTCTCTTATTTTTTCCATACCATTATGATTCCATTAGAGTTTTATTACAAAAAACGCGAATAATATTCTACAAATTATATTTTTATTTTATTATCCCTTTACTTTATTCCATTATGAAAAAAGATACTGCATACAAAAAAATTGCTTCACATGAAGCACTAAAAGGAGAATTTACAAAATGCTTACTCCTCTATTCTGGAGGATTAGACACTTCAACAATGCTAAAATGGATTCAAGATGAATATAATTGTGAAGTTATAACGCTTACCCTCGATTTAGGACAAACAGCTGATAACTTAGAAGAAATTCGACAAAAAGCATTAAAATACGGAGCAACAGATGCTATTGTATATGATGCAAAAAAAGAGTTTGCGGAACTGTGTGTAGAAGCAGTAAAACATAACGCTTCATATCAAGGAGGATATGCTCTTGGATGCCCACTTGGAAGAGTTATTATTTCTCAAGTAGCAGCAAAAATAGCAGAAAAATACGAATGCCAAGTGGTTGCTCATGGTGCAACAGGAAAAGGAAACGACCAAGTACGATTTGAAAGTTATATCACTACCCTTAATCCTTCATTAAAAATTATAGCTCCTGTAAGAGAATGGTCTATGGGAAGAGATGAACAAATCGAGTTTTGTGAAAAACATGGTATTGAAGTATTACAAACAAAGAAAAAACCATATTCATATGATGAAAATATGTGGGCAAATACTGGAGAAGGAGGAGAAATTGAAAATCCTGAATTAATTCCACCATTAGAAAATATTTTAAAATGGTGTAATACTCCTCAAAAAGCACCAGATGAAACAGAAATTATTACTATTGGATTTATTCAAGGAAAACCTGTTTCATTAAATGGAGTAGCAATGGATATTGAAAAACTTATTCCTAAAATCAATAGTATTGGAGCAAAACATGGAGTTGGATACTTTCACTTAATAGAAGATAGGCTTATTGGATTAAAAGTTAGAGGTATTTATGAGAATCCAGCAGCTCATATTTTAATTGAAGCACATAAAAATTTAGAACAGCTTGTTTCTACACGAGAAGAAAATGAATTTAAAATTGCTATTGATACAAAATGGGCATACCTTTGTTATGCTGCAAAATATTTTGATCCAGTAATGGATAATATTCGAGCATTTACAAAAGAACAA
>JALUEA010000108.1 GCA_027053135.1 Candidatus Altimarinota bacterium | reverse complement strand
AATTACATCAATTTCCCTGTTATTAAAAGCTTTTAAAATCTTAACGCTTTCTCCATGCTTTGCCGTTGATTCTCCGTCAAATCTTGCAACTTTTACATTGTCAAGTTCATTAATGGTATTTTCAACTATTTTTTGATGAACAAAAGATGGTGTAGGGTGTTTTTTGTTTTTTTTGGGTTCTTGGTGTGTATCTGGGGTACGGATACATTTTTGAAATTGAGTAGAAAATGGTGCAATACTTTGTATTGTTGCATTTTCTTTTTTTTGTGGTGTTTTGTAGTGTTTTTTTAGAAGGGTTTGAAAAGGGGGAAGAGGAGAAACATTGTATTGAAACTTTTTTTCTATTTTTGTGGTTTTCTCTGTCTGTGTTTTGTTTCTTCTATTATGTTGTTTTTTTTCTGTTGTAGTAATTTTTTGAGTATATTTTTTGGTTTCTTGGGTAATATAATTGGTAATTTTCTTTTTTTCTGCTTCTCGTATTTCAAAAAGTGCTTTTAGGTTTATATGTTTTGGAGAGGTAAATTCTTTGTAGGTATGTTTTGGAGAGGTGTTTTGTTGTATAGTGTCGTTTTCATTTTTTGTTTTTTTGTCTTTTTCGGAAGAAGGTGAAACATGGCTATCTTTTTGAAAGATATGATGTTCTTTGAAGAATTGCCGAAGAAAATCGTTGTTATTTTCCATATAAAGAAATTGTATGATTTTTAGTATTTATTTTCAATGAGAGAAATTTTTTTCGGAGGATACAGGAGTAAATGCTGTTCCAAGAACACGAAATGCTTCTTGTATATCTGATTCTTCTTTAACAATTTTTAATGCAGCATCATATGCAATAAATTTATGTTTTTTTGAGAGAAGGTATTGTACTATTTCCTTTTTGTTTTTATTGTTTGCTATAAGGTTTTGGAGTGTTTGGTCAATTATTATAACTTCACTTACAACACTTCTTCCTTTGTATCCAGTATTTCCACATTTTTCACATCCTCTACCAGAGGTATATGTTTTTTTTATTTTGTCTAAAATGTCATGGTTGTCAGTATATTCAGAAACAATGCTTTTAATAAGTAGAAGTTCCTGTTCTGTAAATGTTCGTTGTTCAAGACAGTGTGGACATGGTTTTCTCATAAGTCGTTGAGAAATAATTCCTTTGAGACTATTGGAAATAAGGTATGATGGAATTTCGAGATCTCTGAGTCGTGTAATGGTGTCTACAGCTGAGTTGGTATGAAGAGTTGATAATACAAGGTGTCCTGTCATAGATGCTTGGAGTGCTGTTTCGGCTGTTTTTGTATCTCGAATTTCTCCAAGGAGAATAATATCAGGGTCTTGTCGTAAAGAGCTTTTGAGTCCATCAGAAAAATCGTACCCTCTATCTTGTTGTATGGCACTTTGAATTATTCCTTCTATTTCATATTCTATTGGGTTTTCAAGAGTAATAATTTTTTTTTCTGGAGTATTGAGACTTTTTAGGATGGCATACAGTGTTGTTGTCTTTCCTGATCCTGTTGGTCCAGTTGTAACAATAAGTCCTTCGTTGTACTGTTTTAGTTTGTCAATCTTGTCTTTATTGTCTTTTGAAAATCCAAGTGCTTCTATTTCTACATTTTGTTTTTGTGGATCAAGGTATCGTAACACGACACTTTCGCCATTGTTACTTGGAAGAATAGAGACACGGACATTTACATGTCTGTTGTTTAGAGGGAATGAAAACTGTCCATCTGATGGTCTTTTCGGGTTATTGGAAAGAATATTGGCATCAAACTTAATTTGTCGGAGAAGATTTGTTGCCACTTCTTTTGTTATAGAAAACAAAATACGAAGTGTCCCGTCTATTCTCGCTCGAATTTGTGTTACGTTTTTGAGAGATTCTATATGAATATCTGATGCATTAAGTTCTATAGCGGTTCTGTTAATAAGGGCAAGTGCGAGATCTGAATGTATTGTGTTAAATTTTTCTGACAAATATGAAATATTTTGAAGCGTATTGGTGATATTTTCTGCTTCTTGTAGAACTTGAGAATGTATTTTTTCGACAGATCGATCTTTCTTTTTTATTGTTGTATATTTTTTTTGAGCAAATCTTAGAGATTCTTTTGAACAAAGGTTTATATCGATACTGTATTTTTGGTTTTTTAGTTTCTGTATAATTTCTTTTGTTCTTTTTTTGAATGGGGT
>JALUEA010000107.1 GCA_027053135.1 Candidatus Altimarinota bacterium | reverse complement strand
AATTTCTACTCGTTTTCTTGCAATTTTACAATATTTTTTAAATGTTCCATTTTTAAATTTTGGAAGGTTTAATCGGTAATTATTAATATAACAATGTGTTACAATCGCTCCAGACTCATCTCCAGTTGATCGACCTACGAAAGCTTTTTTCTTTACTCCTCTTGGCATAGTATAAAAATGTTTTAAATAATATTTTAAAGTAAAAAATACTGTAAAAATTTTTCTTACTTTTCCTTTAGACGAAACGTATTTTTTCATATTTATATCTCTTTTGTCAATTCATAATATATTTCTTTTGTGTTTTTTGTATATTTTATGTATTATTGATACATAAAATATTTCTTTTAAAGTAAGTAAATGCATTTTTTTTCTTTTATCCAATCGGTTACACAGTCTGTAAAGTCCTCTTTTGTAAAACTTCCTCAATGGGCACAGATATGGATTGGAGGTATACTAAATATTATAGTGGTTGTTTATGTTTTTATAGCTATTCGTACATTTATATTTTTACCCTATACTATTAAAGGAATATCGATGGAATCTACATTTCATGAAGGAGAAGTGATTTATGTAGATAGATTATCTCCTGTTATTTCAGGTTTTGATTATGGGCAAGTTATTGTATTTGTTCCACCAACACAACACGGGAAAACTGCTACAATAGAAGAAACAGGATTGATGTGTTTATTTGAAAAAACAAAAAATATTTTTCTTTTTCAAGGGAAAAAAGATCCATGTCGTGTAAAAGAGACATATATTAAAAGAATTATTGCATTGCCTGGAGATACTGTCGAAGTAAAAAATGGACATGTATTTGTTACAAAAAAGGGTGAAAAACAACCAATACAGGTAAGAGAAGATTTTTTATTAGAAAAAAATCGAAATAAAACATGTGTTCCAGCACAAAAATGTTCTGGGTTGTTTGTATTAGCATCAGAAGCTGGAAAATCTTTTGGAGTGGTTCCAGAAGGCAAGTATTTTGTGTTAGGTGATAATAGAGTAAATAGTTCAGATTCTCGTGCAAATGCATGGGATACGCCATTTGTAGCAGAAGAAAATATTATTGGAATAGTACGAGCGGTATATTTATCTCCAAAGCCGGTAGCAGATCACGGATCTTTTTTGGCGAATTATTGGGCAGCAATTAAAAATATTCCAGAAAGTTTTAAAGATATTCGTTTTATAGGAGATAATGATATTTTAGAGAAAGAATTATGATTCTTATAGTAGCATCACGATTTGATAAGTCAGGTGCAGAAGTAGTTGATGCATTATTATCAGGGGTTGTATCAGTGTTAGAATCACGATCGGAACAATATAAAATTATTCGAGTAGCAGGAGCGAATGAAATTCCAGTAACGATTCGTCATTTTATTACAAAGTATCCTTCTGTGTATTCTGTTGCTGTTGCATTAGGGCTTATTCTTAAAGGAGATACTGATCATTATGAAATGGTACGAGATTCTTCAACAATGGGTATTACTCATGTATCATTAGAGTTTGGAATTCCAATTGTTCAGGGGATTTTGGCATGTTATACAAAAGAACAAGCTATTGATCGGAAGTATTTAGGTGAAGAGTTTGGAAATACTGCTTTAGAAATGCAGGATATTATTAGATTATAAAGTATGTTTACTGGAATTGTAGAGACATGTGTTCCGGTTATTCAGAGAACAGATTCAGTATTAGTAATACAGAATCCTTTTCAGAAGAATATTCGTATTGGGCAATCTATTGCATGTAATGGGGCATGTTTATCAGTTACTTCGTTTTCTGATGAAACAGTATCTTTTGATGTTCTTTCTGAAACATTTCGAAGAACAAATTTAGCAGAAGCACTATATATTAATGTAGAAAGAGCAATGCGTGTTGATGGGCGATTTGAAGGGCATGTTGTTCTTGGACATGTTGATGAAGTAATTACTTTATTAGAAAAAAAAGAGGAAAAAAGTGGAATTGAGTATATTTTTTCTCTTCCGAAGCAAACAAAATATTTAGTGGAAAAAGGGTCAATTTGTTTAAATGGAGTTTCTCTTACTATAGGGCATATAACAATTACTTCATTTTCAGTATTTTTAATTCCATTAACATTACAACATACGAATTTTGGAAAAATGAAAATAGGAGAAACAGTTACTGTGGAATATGATTATTTGGGGAAATTATTATTATC
>JALUEA010000106.1 GCA_027053135.1 Candidatus Altimarinota bacterium | reverse complement strand
GTATTAGATACTTATAATAATGGTTATAATCTTATAATGCGATTATTTTCGTATTGGATAGATAAGAATCCAAAGATTACACCAGATGAGATGGCAAGAAAATATATGGATTTTGGGAAAAAAATTGTAAAATCTTATAAAGAAGAAAATAAATAATATTCGTTAGAGAAATTATATGAGGGTAAGACAATGTAAATACTCTATAACGGTGTTTGTATTGTCTTTTTTGTTTTTTCTTTTCTGTGCGGTAAATCGATTATATGTTTTTGTAAAAACAGAATATTTCCCAAAGTACTCAAAAATTTCTTGAATAGATTTCGGAGACATTAATCCTTCGTTGTTATATGAGAGGAATATATATTTGATATTATTCTTTTTTTTGTTTTGTATTACGGTGTTAATAATGTTTTTTAGTGCAGAATGAACTGTTTTATTAGAACAAAATGCAGATTTTTGTTCTGTATAGTCTCGTAATCCAGTTTTTCCTCGTAATAAAGGAGTATCGTATCGTGCAATAGTTTCAAGAACATGGTAATTAGGAGCGTATTGTCTTTGGTTATATGGAGGATCTAAATATAAAATATTGTCTTGTGTCGAAAGTGTAAATTCTGGAGTACTTAAAAGTTTTTCAATACTGGTATTGAATACGGTATAAGTATTGTTTTTTTCTGAAAGTATACTGTTGTTTGATATGTCAAGGAGTTCTATATGAAGATTTTTTAATGCAGATTTTTTAAATCTTTTTAAAAATGCACCATAGACAGATGCAGTATTAGCAACTTTATCGATTGCTTCTAAAAGGCACCATAATAAGTAATAAAATTCTGATGTAGAAATTTTTCCAGTGTTGTGTAGTGTGTTTAATGTACTTCGTATTGCATCACATTTTTTTCCGTTCTCATCGGTAAAATACATTCTTTTGTACTTACTTGATCCACTTGGGCAATAATTATTGTATATAAAAAAACTTGATAATTTTGAAATATGAGAATTATGAGGAACGCGTAAAGCATTTAGATCGTGTATTATTTTTTGTAGTTTTAATTTATTTTTGTTTGTAAGAGAAAAAAATTTCCCATTATTTACAACAAAGCTGTAATACTGAATATCGTTTGCAATAATACTATACCCATTTTTTTTATACGAAAGCCCAACAGCACCAGTTCCAGCAAACCCATCAATAAAAGTTGGCTTATTGGGAAGAGTGTTGGCCTGCGTTATTTTTTCTATATTTTCATGAAGAAATGGAAGTAATGAATGTTTTGATCCAATATAATTCATGAAAAAAAAGATATTATAATGTATATGATATTTTATTCTTTATTTCCAACACTCACTTTTGCATGACGAACTACCTTTCCTTTAAAGAGGATACCTTTTTCGAAGACTTGTGCAATAGTATTTTTTTTCGTATTTGGGTCCATCATCATCGAATCATGTAAATTCGCATCAAATATTTCATTTGCTTCTCCAAAAAATTCCACTCCTTGTTCTTTGAGTGTTTTTGTAAGATTATCGTTAATTAATAGTAATGATTTTATAAAATCATTATCTTGTAATTCTTCTGGAATATGTGCAAAAGCTCTATGTAAATCATCTATCGTTTTCGCTATAGATGACAGTAAGTCTTTTGCTCCATCAAATCGTGCAGTAACTCTTTCTTCAACTGATCGTCGTTTCATATTTTGAATATCTGCTGTTGCTCGAAGTAATTTATCATTGAGAACACGATTTTCTTCTTTAAGTTTTGTAATATCATTTTCTTTTGTAGTGTCTTTCTTTTCTTCGCAAGTATTATTGTTTTCTTCTTGTGTACTTGTTCTGGTTTCGTTTTGAGTTTCTTTTTCAGGTTTTTTATTTTTCTGATGTTGTTGATCTTTTTCTATATGAGTATTTTGTGTTGTTTTTGGTTCTTTTTCTTTTGTTGTATGTAGTTGTTTCTTTTTTTTGTTTTTCATAATGATTGAATAAAAAATTACAAAACAGAGTGTCTAAAATCTACTTGTAATATACAGCGTTGTTTTGACTTTTTCAAGTCTGAATTATGATATTATCGATTAAATGAATGGTAGAAAATTGGAGAGAAATGAGGATTACATATTGTGTATTTTTTTGTATTGTATGATTTTCTGGGTATAAGGTAAATGTATTTGGATTTCGAATTTCTATGTAGTGTATTTT
>JALUEA010000105.1 GCA_027053135.1 Candidatus Altimarinota bacterium | reverse complement strand
CTATTGAGTATCAAAATAAAAATGAAATAAAAGAACAACTGTCTCAAAAAAAATATGAAGAAAACAAAATTCAAAATGAAATAAAAGAACAACTGTCTCAAAAAAAACAACAAACAGAGATAATTCTTGCTCTTCTAAAAGCAAACGAAGAACTAAAAAAATTTGCTAAAGAAACCCCAGAGAGCGTACAAGAATTTGAAAATATAATGGAACATGTACATCTCGAAGAATTAGGAATAGAAGATACTCCAGAAAACAAAGAACTCCTAAAAGAAAGTACAGAACTTTATATTATTGCACTTGAAAACAAAATCGAAGAACTCCGTACAGATGAAAATATCAAAAATATACAAACAGAAGACGAATTTGAGAAAAGAGTCAATGAGTCCATGAATCAATTTGCTCAAGAACAATTTTCTATACTATTTGAAAATTTTTCAGATCCTCAGACAGGAGAAATTCCATTTACACCACAAGAACTCCTAATAAATGTTATAAAACCATATATACAAAAAATATTGTATCTTTCCGCTGCTACCAAAGAACATGGTGAAGAAAAAAATGAAAACAATACCTTCCCTATAAGAAACACGAAAATACCAGAAAATATCTCTTCAGCAGAAATAAAAGAAAAGAGAACATGGCAAAGTTATCCAGCACAACGACCTAAATTAAATGATGGAATAGAAGAATACCTAACAGAAGAAATGATGTTTATTTTACAAGAAACATCTTCTACTGGACGATTTAAATATTTTTATAACGGTATAATTCATGATCCATTTGTAGAAGTTATAGAATTTGTAAAAAGTGGAGGAAAAACACAACTCAGTCCAAAAGCATATGATGCATACATAAATATGCTCCATGATCCACGATATAAAAAAAATAAAAAATGGCTCGAAAAAAAAATACGATACGCAAACCATGCAGGACAAAAAGATAAAAATCGTTTTTTTTCAATCCAAAAAAGTTTTATAGAAGACGATACATTCTATCAATTAGGAATGCATAAAATTGCTGAAGAAGCAGAAAAATTAATGGAAACGCATAATCCAAATGAAGATTCAATACATAACATAACCCAATTTATAAAAGGTTTATCAACAGAAGATGCCCAAACATTCGTAAAAAATCTTCACAATAAAAAACATTTTGCATATACCGTAAAAAACAAATATAGCGACCTTGCCGATAGTAGTCTCGAAGGACAAACTACTGGACGAATAACCATCTCAAATATTCTACTTGATAAAGTAGTCGGAAATGGATTACTCATAATGGGAATAGTCAATTTAATAATGGGAATTGGATCTGGAAATTGGAAATCACATTTACCACTCGTTCTTGCAGGATTTGGAGGAACAGCACTCTTAGCAAACGGTGTAATGAACTCTGGGATAGACAAAATACTCCACCCAGAAAAACAACTCGATAATATTGTAAAAGAAAGTTTTAATAATAAATATTACAAACAATTTTTTCAAAATGATTGGGAAGTTGCACTTGCAAAGAATCTCGACTGGTCAAATAAGAAAGGTATCCTCAAATCTCTTAAACAAATAAAAAAACAAAACGGAACAGTAAAAGAAATTTCTTATGATACAAAACCAACAGAAAAAATTTCTATAACAAATAAAACACATAGAAAAGTCAAAAAAAAATTTGAAAATGCTATGACTATAGATGATTTTACAGACGGACATCCTATGAGTAAATATCTACCAAATTCTCATTATTTAGGACCCGATGGAGTTATGTATACAAAAGAAGAATTCTTACGTCAAGTTGAAGCACATTCTGATCACTTTGAAACAGACGAAAATGGAATACGAAGACCAGTAATGAATCATGATACCAATTCAAATTATGTACGCTTTGTTATGTATAACAAAATAGCACAACGACTTGGTCAAAGAGATAGCTTTATTCCTCTTTTAAATCAACTCCATGACCATTACAAACATCAACATTAAAATATTTTAAAGAAACAATGAGATACCACCTTACACCATCAGAAAAACGAAAATTTGGAAATAATAAATCACTCCGCAATATTGAATATACGATGCACCAAATACAGAATGAAATCAATACTGAAAGAGTGGAACAATCACTCCAATACGCTCAAATACAAGACGAAAAAAAGAAAGAAATATATCAACAAAAATACCAATACAATCAAAAAGTTATCGCATATAATACAAAA
>JALUEA010000104.1 GCA_027053135.1 Candidatus Altimarinota bacterium | reverse complement strand
ATATAAATTTATAGAAGGATAATATAGACTTTTTGCTTGTTTTATATTGTAATTTTGAGCGTTTATTTTATGGGTATAACTTTTAATTTTATAATTATTATTAAGTGCTTCATTTAAAATGTCATTTAAATTATACGAAAATGAAAAAGAAATTAATATAGCTAATAAAAGTTTTTTAATTTGCATGGAATGCCCCTTTTAAGAGTTGTTCTATAGGAAGTAAGACATAAGATGCAAAGCTTCTTCTTTCTGCTTTAATAAATACTACTACAGGCATTCCAGGAATGATTTTAAAATTATTTTCTTTAATTGCCTTAAGACCTTTTTTTGTAAAAATTAATTTAGCTTTATAAAATTGGTTTTTAGGCGTTTTTATAATATCTGCTGAGATATAAATTACTTTAGCTTCTATAGGTTTTGCTGCGGGGTCTACATAAGAAGGGAAATTTACTGTAGCTAATTGACCTACATGTACTTTATCTATATCTGTTGGATTTATCATAGCTTCTATAAAATATTTATTTGTTTTTGGGACAATATACATAATAGTATCATGTGGCTTTATAACTTCTTTTGGAGAATGAACTTTTAAGTTTGTGATAACGCCTTCACTTGGAGCTATAATTATATTATTTTTAATTTTAATGTCTCTTGTGGAAGGGAAAAATGGCGATATGAATGAAGATACTATTATTTTTGCAAATAAATTATTTTTGTATACGGTTTCGCTCTTAATGGTTTTTACGCTTATTTCGTATTTTTTATTTTGGGATAAAGGAATGAAAGAATACTTTGTTTCTCCATTTTTTATCTTTATGGGAGAAATGGCACACAAATTTAATGAAGGACTCATCTTTCTTTTTCATGAATTTTTAAATGCTCCTCATAGTGTCCAGTTCGCTATACTTTTTATTTTGATATTTTATATTTGGGCATCGTTGTATTCGAGTAATAAAACACAATAATAATATTTTACATCATAGTTACTCGTACAGGAAAGTCAGAAACTTCTATTTCCCATAGTGCTTCTGGCATTCCAAATTCTTCTAAAAAATGTACATTATGTACTTTTGTAATACTTTTTGCATAAATGGTTGCCGCTCCACCAATAGCATGAAGATACACTGCGTTGTTTTTTCGTAATCCTGCGAGTGTTTTGTCTCCCATATTTCCTTTTCCGATAACTGCTTTTATTCCAGTTTTTTCAATGAAAGCCGTTTGATACGGTTCTTCTCGAATTGATGTTGTTGGTCCTGCAGAATGCGCGTACCATTCACCGTTTTCGTTTTGTTTCATAATTGGTCCACAATGATAAATTGCCGAACCTGAAATATTTATTGGTAATTCTAAATTTTCTTCTACTACTGCATGGTGGAGAACATCTCTTCCGGTATAAATTTTCCCTGAAAGCAATACAATATCTCCAAATTTTAATTTTTTAACATCTTCGCTTGTAATAGGAAAATGGAGTTTTTTTGCATTGGAAAAATCGATATTATTTGTTGTATTGTTATTTGTGTTTTCTTTATCTCTTTGGTATTTATTTGATTTTTGTACTTCTCCAGATTGTATATTTATAATAATTTCACCTCTTCGTAACGCCCAGCAGTTGTAGATAACTGTTACAAAAAAACTTGCTGGAAGTCGATGAGATGCAGAAATACTGCATGATAAAATGGTTGATTTTCCACCAAATCCCATAGGTCCAATATTTAATTGGTTGGCTTCTTCTAGAATTTCCGTTTCTAATTTTTCCAAAATTTTATTTTCATTTTTTGCAAACAAAGGAGTAAATAAGTTCTTTTTTGCTTTATCGTATCCTGTTCCTCGATCCCCTCCAATATGAATTCCTAAAATTCCTGGAGCGCATCCTTTCCCTTCTGCGTTTTTAATAATTTGTAGTACTGCTTTTTTTACACCTTCAATATCTCTACTTGCTCGTCCAAAATCAGTTTGAGTAGGGAGTGTAAATTGGTCAGAAACATTTTCGCTTCCTCCTCCTTTTAAAATAAGTTTTACTTGTATTTCGTGTAATGCTAAATCGAAATTTTTTTCGAATACAATTTTTGGATATTCATCTCCTACATTTGTTCCAGAATTTTTTCCCGTTAAGGAATCTACGGCATTTGGTCGCAAAATTCCATTTTTTGTTGCTATTGTAACTGCTTTTTTAATTTGATCAGAGATATATTCTTCATCAATATGATTTGCATGTATTCGTGGATTGTACGAAACAAAAAATGTTGGAAAACCCGTATCTTGACACATTGGAACATTTTCAAATGCAGAAATATCAACATTTTTATTGATAATATCAAGAGCAATATTTGATGCAGTATTATTTTTTTCTTCTGTTTTTCGTGCATGATGGAGTGCTTCTTGAACATCTGGGGGAAGGGTTGTTGATACATTTTTTATAAGATCGAGAATTTGTGGAAAAATAAACATTGTGAAGAGTATTTAGAAAGTATTATAGTAGTACTGATGGTATAGATTTTTTTGAAAAGAGAAAAGTGTATCTTTTTCTTTTTAAAGCATTATATAATAAATATATTTTATGGCAATAATAACAGATCAGAAAAAAATTGACCAACTTCTTTCTCGAGGAGTGGTAGAAGTGAATGTAAAGGAAGATTTACGAAAAAAATTATTATCAGGAAAACAATTACGGGTGAAGTTTGGGATAGATCCAACGGGTTCAGATTTGCATTTGGGACATTCTGTTCCATTGCGGAAATTAGCTGAATTTCAACGATTAGGACATCATATTATTTTATTGTTTGGAACATTTACAGGGAAAATAGGTGATCCAACAGGAAAAGATAAATTACGAGTTCCATTAACAGACGAGGATATTCAAAAAAATATGGAGACATATTTGGAGCAAGCGGGAAAAATTTTAGATATAGAGAATATTGAAATAGTAAAAAATGGGGATTGGCTTGAAAAACTTCATTTTTCCGATGTATTACAACTCGCAGGAAGTTTTACGGCTTCACAAATGATGCAAAGAGATATGTTTAAAAAACGAATTGCTGAAAAAAAAGATATAAATTTAGTAGAGTTTTTTTATCCGTTAATGCAAGGGTATGATTCTGTTGCAATTGAAGCAGATATTGAAATTGGAGGAACAGATCAATTATTTAATTTGATGGCAGGTCGAAAAATTCAAGAACATTTAGGACTCCCTGCACAGAATATTATCACTGTTCCTATTTTAGAAGGACTTGATGGACACGAAAAAATGTCAAAATCATTACATAATTATGTTGGAATTCTTGATTCGTATTCTGATGTATTTGGGAAAATAATGAGTATTCCGGATGATCTTATGGAAAAATATTTTCTTCTTTTAACACAAAAAAGTATTGAAGAGATTCATGAGATTTTATCATTGCATCCAAGAGATGCAAAGATTATATTGGCAAAATGTATTACTGCAGAGTTGCATTCACAAGAATTAGCAGAGAAAGCGGCAGAAGAATTTACAGCACTCTTTTCAGGATCAGAAAAAAATAAAATTGCTATTCCAGATGATATTACTGAAAAAGTATGTGATGCTGGAACATTTGATATTTTACATATTGCTATTCAAACGGGATTATTTCGTTCAAATTCAGAAGCACGAAGAAAAGTTTTGGAAGGGGCTTTTAAAATAAATGGAAAAAAGTATACTGATATTACAGAAAAATTTCAGTTGGTATCTGGAGAGGAATATGTCATGCAATTTGGGAAACGGCATTTTGTTAAAATATGTGGAAAATAGTTGTGATGTATAAAAAAAAGAGCGTATAATAATAGCGATATTTATTCTTTTACTATTTATAGTATGAAAGTTACTTTTCATTCAAAAGGTATACATTTATTGGAAGAAGAAAAAGAATATGCAACAAAAAAGATAAAAGATATTTTACATAAAGTGCATAATGCTGATGAAAAAGAAAGTATTGTTGCACGATATGAGATTGATAAAGAGTCGACTCATACTGAATTTGATAAACAATTTTTTTGTGCTCTTACGCTTACAATACCAGGAAAAGTTTTACGATCAGAAGCACATTGTTCAGGAGTGTATACGGCAGTAGATAAAGCGATTAGTGCTATGAAAAGCCAATTAATAAAGGAAAAATTTCTTCATAAGCATTTATAAAAATACTATTTTGAAATAAATACGCTTTATTTTGTGAAGAAACAGAGGGAGATACTTGAAAGAAGAAGCGTAGATACGGTATAGTAAAAATGATTTCCCGTCGTAGTGCGAGTTTTACGGCATAATTTAAAACTTTCTATTACAACTTACAGGGAACAGATCTTTCTTCAGCATCGTGGTGCTGGGTCGTTCGTTCCACCTTTGGATTATCCTGTTTGTTTTAAATTGCAACCGTTCGCCTATTGAGGGGATTTTATTTTATGTGTGAAAACTATTTTGTATCACTTTCTTGATATATGGCTATTACATCTTCTTTAGACTTCAATACACAGAGAACCGATACAGGAAAACAGCGAATTACTGAAAAAAAACAACAGATTAGTGAAAAAACATTTGAAAGAGGATTGCGTCCAGAATCGTTTTCAGATTTTATTGGGCAAGAAACATTGGTAGAAAATTTGAAAGTATTTATTGCTGGTGCAAAAAAACGAGGTGAGCCATTGTCTCATATGCTTCTTTCTGGTCCTCCAGGATTGGGGAAAACAACACTATCTGGGATTATAGCATATGAAATGGGAGGGAATTTACGAATTACTTCTGGTCCTGCCTTAGAAAAAAGTGGGGATTTAGCAGCATTGTTAACCTCTTTGAAAGAAAATGATATTGTGTTTATAGATGAAATTCATCGTTTAAAGAAACCATTGGAAGAAATGCTGTATTCTGCGATGGAAGATTTTGCAATAGATTTAATTGTAGGAAAAGGATCAGGAGCAAAGTCAATGAGACTTGCACTTCCTCCTTTTACTCTTATTGGTGCAACTACAAAATTAGGAAGTATTGCAGGTCCATTACGTGATAGGTTTGGACATATTGCAAAATTTCAATTTTATGAAGAAAAAGAAATGCAAGAAATTGTCGAACGAACAGCAAAAATATTACAAATCGATATTAATGCAACTGCAAGTAAAAAAATTGCTCTTGCATCTCGGTCTACTCCGCGAATTTCAAATAGAATTGTTCGACAATTACGAGATTTCGCTCATGCAGAAAATAAAGAGATTATTGATTCTTCTATTTGTACAACTGGTTTTAGAGCATTGGGAATAGATGATCTCGGATTAGATGAGAATGATCGAGAGTATTTACGCTTGATTGTTGAAACTTTTCATAATAATCCTGTTGGAATAGCAACACTGAGTGCTGCTTATTCTGAAGAAAAAGAAACGATAGAAGAAATTATAGAACCGTATTTATTACAAAAAGGCTTATTGTTACGAACTCCTCAAGGGCGTGTTGTTACGGATCAAGGGAAACAGCATATTTAGTTTTTTGTAAATTCAAATATAAATTTTTCAGAAAATTTATTGTTATTAAAGTGTTTGCAACAGTATTTGCAGGCAATTTTTTTGTATCCAAAGTATGTTTTTTTTGGAAGCGTGTTTCGCTGAATTTCTGTTTTGCAAATTGCATAGTTTTTGCATCGTCCTGTATATTTGAGTTTAGGGGTTTGCACATCATTTCCATAACATCGTGAAGGATTTTGTCCTAAAGCAATCATTTTGTCTTTCCATTTTTGACCATGTCCAGCGGAATGTCCAACGAGGGCATGTGCTATTTCATGAAGAAGTGTATCTGTTACTTTTTTTTCCGTATTGAGTGCTGTTAAATATTTAGAAAGAGAGATTGTTTGTTTCGTATAATTGCACATACCAAAACGTTTTTTTGCACGATCAAATGTAAATTTCCATCCTTTATGAGTGAGTCCATGGAAAGAAAGTAATTCATTTGCCAGTATTTTAGCTTGAAATAAATCCATATTTTATACTTGTTGTTGTAATATTTTAAGACTTTTATGGAATGGTATGTTTCTATATTTTTTTAAAAGGAAAAGTTTTGTATACAGTGCATTATGGAGAGTGATATAGGTGATAGGGAAATGTTTTTGTTTGACTGCTTCTTTGAAATACTTCTGAATCGCTATATCAAAAATGATATATTTATAGCGAAATAGAGCAGTACGCAGAACATTTTGAATATAGTGAATAATGAGTGGTTTGAAATATGTGTTAAGTTCGTACCATGTTTTTTTTGTAGAATAATGAGAATGTGATCCCGAAAAAAATAAGATTTTTTGAATATGAGATGATGTTTTATTTAGCATTTTATAAACAGATTTTTTATGATGATTCGTAAAGGTATCTATATTGATATATGCAATGTATTTTTTATGAATTTTATAGTGTGCAAGTTCATGAACGATTTTTTTTGCAAAAGTCGTTTTTCCTGATCCAATTTTTCCAGAAATACAAATAACATACATACATTTCAGTCTTTTATCGTCTTGGTAAAAATCCGTGTTCACTTCCATATTTCCACACATGTTGATTAACCATTTCACTTAAAATTTTTTCTACTTCATCTCCATCTGTTAATCGTTGAAATTTATAAAAATTCATTTTATATCGACGAAGTATTTGTTCTGCTTCTTGTGGGTTTGGAATATTATAAAAAGAGGTTTTTCCTCCAGACATCATGGTTATTTCTATTTGTCCATAATGGAAGATTGTTTGTAATATTCCTTCTGTTGTAATACTAACTTCTTTCATATCTTCGTATTCTATTCGAGAAGATTGTTTATCAAAAAAACCGTTCCATTGAATATGTAAAATAGAGTAATTGGTAATGAGTATTACATCATAATACCAATCAAAAAAATGGTATATAATCCAAGATAATGATAAAAGTATCCAACCAATTCCCCACCACCACGAATAATTAAATCCTAGATTATGAGCATAGAGAAGTGTTGCAATCGGTACAATAATACCAACTAAAATCCACGACAAAAACCGTTTCCACATTTCTATTGAATGTCGATGAAATACTTCGAAGAGTTTTTCCCCTTTATCAAGGTGTTCTCTGAATAAATACTTTTGAAAAAGAAGCATATGGAATAAGGAAGAGCAGAAAATGAAAAGATTAGTTCTGTAAATCTGTTCCTTCACCAACTGTTGTTGTAAGAAATACATCAGTTATGAGTCCTATAATTCCTCCAGCAATTGTAATAATCCAAAATGTTGTTACCTGATCTGCTTCATATGATACTGCAAGAGAAAAGGAAAGTGTTAGTGAGATAAATGATCCAATAACAAATCCTCGTAACCATGCAGGGAGTGGAAATCGAAAAAGAGGGTGAACTGTTATAAATCCCATCAGTCCTATAACAAATCCAATTGCTATTCTATTGGTAAGAACTTCCCACATGAGAAGATTTGAAAATGAAAATGTTATGTTTTCATTGAGTAATGGAGAGAGAGGAGAAATATGGGTAAGAATATAAAATCCAAGGAGTCCAAATAACGCTCCAAGTACAGTTCCTCCACAAACACGTAGTGCTACTGTATTCATATTCAAGAGTAAAAAGAGTAAGTAAAGAGAAGTAAATATATACACATGCAGTATATCATGTTTTTCTGTATATTTACAAAATACAAAACAAGACTGAAAGAAAACACTTCTCAGTCTTGTTGAATAAATATACAAGAATATTATTGTCAATAATTATTTTCGAATTCCTAATTTTTTCATTAATTTTTCAGCAGCTTCTGGTTGTTTTGCCTTATAATTTTTTAAAAGTTTTCGTCGTTTCGCCACCATTTGTAAAAGACCTCGTTTTGAATGGAGATCCTTTTTATTTGCTTTTAAATGTTCTGCTAAGTGAAGAATTCTTGCTGTTAAAATAGTGATTTGTACTTCGTACGAACCAGTATCTTTTGGATGAAGCTGTGCATCTTTGATAAGTTGTTTTTTATCCATAATAAAAAGTGGTTAAATGTCGTAATATTTCGTATTTTTATAAAAAATACCAAAAATCCGTTCTTTTCAATATATATTTATTTGTAAATATAATTGAAGTGTATATGTC
>JALUEA010000103.1 GCA_027053135.1 Candidatus Altimarinota bacterium | reverse complement strand
TATCAATAATTACTCCATTTACATTTGTATTTTCTAAAAACCCTTCAGAATAAAGTTTAGGAGATTTTTTCAGTTCTTTTGTTTTTTTATCAAGTTCTAATAAAATAGTAATAATTCCAGATTCTGATAATGCGATTCGTTCTTGAATTTGTGCTTCTGTGATATCAGCATGTGCTTTTCCATCAATGAAGATAAGTTTTTGATCTAATTTTTCTTTTGATCTTCGTGCAATTCCACCGCGAAGTTCAATAATGCCTCCATTTTCAAGCATTAGTACATTTCGTTCGTCATATCCAAGTGTGTTGATAGCAAGGGATCGATGTCCCATTCGCATAAAATATTCACCATGAATTGGAACAACATATTTTGATTTTAAGAGAGTATGCATCATAGTAATATCTCCTTGAAATCCGTGTCCTGAGGCATGAATATCAATATCCGTTTTGGTTATTATTTTTGCGCCTTTTCGGTAAATAGCATCGATAACAGTATAGAGTCCTCGTTCATTTCCAGGAATAGGAGATGAAGAAAAGGCAATAATATCATTATTTGTGATTTTGATATGTGGATGTTCATTTCGAGAGATTCGTGAAAGAGCTGCAAATGGTTCTCCTTGTGATCCTGTTGTTAAAATTAAAACTTCTTCTGGTCGGTAATCATCAACTGATTTACTGAGTTTTCGGATAGAAGATCGAGGAACAGAAATAATGTTTAAATCATGGGCAATTCTGATATTATCATTCATTGATCGACCTCCTAGAAATATTTTTCGTCCATGTTTTACTGCTGAATTGATAATTGCTTGGTGTCGTCCAATAGAACTCGCAAATGTTGCCATAATAATTCGTTTTCCTTGGCATTCTGTAAAAAGTTTATCAATATTTTCTGCAATAACTTTTTCTGATGGGCAGTACCCTGGTCGTAGCGCATTTGTTGAATCACAAAAAGTAAGATCTACCCCTTCTAATGCAAGTCGTGATATTTTTGCATAATCACAGTGCATTCCATCAGTTGGAGTGAAATCAAATTTAAAATCACCAGTATGTACGATAGATCCTGCTTCTGTTTTAATAAAAATTGCAGAGGCATCTGGAATAGAGTGATTTACTCGAAAATAATCGATGGTAAATTTCCCCAGTTGAAATCGAACATCTTCTCTGTCAGGATTGATGGTTACAATTTTTACTTTGTCTTTTAAATCATGTTCTTCAAGTCGTTTTTCGATAAGTGCTTTCGTTAAACCCGTTGCATAAATCGTTGGAAATCCAAGTTTTTCAATATAATGATGAATTCCTCCAATATGATCTAAATGTCCATGAGTAATAAGAAGTCCTTTTAAGTGTTCTTTTCTTTCAATAACATAGGTTAAGTCAGGAATAACATAGTCTACTCCTGGCATATTTTCTTCTGGAAACTGAAGTCCTATATCTATGAGTAATAAATCATTTTCATATTCAAGTGCCATAGAATTTTTTCCAACTTCATTCAGTCCTCCGAGTGGAATAATTCGCATAGGACTTCCTTTTGGTAATTTTTCGTACATTGGAAATTGGACCGCAGATTCTTGGCGACGAATATTTCCAAGCATAGGTCGAGGTCGTTGTTTTCGTGTTGCTGGGTATGACGCATTGGAATTTCGTTTTACTGCTTTTGAAGGGATTGTTGCTTTTTTCCGTTCAAATTTTAGTCGTCCAACATTTATTTCTGGTTTTCCATTTTTTTCTCCAGAATGTTTTTTCTGTCCTTTGTAACTTGTTTTTCGTGTATTTTTATGGTTTTTATTATTTTTTGTAAATCCTCGTGATTTTGTGTTATAAGAATGCGTTGATCGTTTACTATAGTGAGAAGATGTATTTTTTGGTTTTTCTTCTGTAGTGTGTTCGGTGTTTTCGTTTTGATTTCCTTTCGTTATTTTATTAATCCATCCGCTAAGTTTATCCATATAAAGTGTTTTTATTAAATATATAAAGTTAAAGTGTATAGATTATTGTTATTATTCAGTAAATCTGACAAAAAAGAATACAACAAGGCAAAATATAGATATCTATAAGAAAAGAATAAAAAATGCACGAAAAGTCCTTATATTTTTTTTCATGTTTTTATTTAGCATGAAAAAAAAGTAATTACTACTTCTATATAAAAAATGATATAGATATTATTATAATTGTATATTTATCCTATGATGTCCTTCGTATTTGATTCTTTTTTTCAAAATGTATTTCGCAATGTTTTTTTCTGTAAAGATACTTTTTTGAAAATAAAATAATCC
>JALUEA010000102.1 GCA_027053135.1 Candidatus Altimarinota bacterium | reverse complement strand
AAACCTAATAATACAATCTTTCTATTTTCACCTTTTAATTTCCCACAATCAGCAATAGTTCCTAAAAGTGCTATTTCTAATAATTCAATTTCTACATTTTTTGTTTTTTCTTTCCCAAATCGATTTTGAAGCATCGCACGTGCAAAATACCACGCAACACCTGCACCAGTTAAATTTTTATCTGTAAATGATTCACCTTGTACTAAAGGGTGCAAAATAGCATTTGCATTGGGAAGTTTTTCTCCTACTGAATGATGATCTGTAATAATTACTTTTATACCTAAATCACGTGCTTTTTGAATTTCTTGTATATTCGAAATTCCACAATCCGTCGTAATAAATAATCCTACATTATTTTTATATGCTTCAGTGATGAATTTCTCAGAAAGCCCATATCCATCTTCTCGAGAAGGAAGTCTATACGAAACATTTGCTCCAAGCATTTTTAATGCAAGAAATAAAACAGCTGTTCCACTCATTCCATCTAAATCATAATCACCAAAAAGCAAAATTCTCTCTTTTTTTCGAATAGTCTCTTCAAGAATATCAACAGCCTTTTGCATATCTCGAAAATCAAATGGAGATAAAAAATCTTCAAATCGTACTGGAAAAAAATCTGATTCTCTTTGTTCTGTTAAAGCTAAAAAATTTTGGTATAAACTTTTTTCCGAAGAATAGTGTTTTGTACTATCTTTTTGTTTCCAAATCTTATTTGTAAGAGATCTATTCATTGCGAGTATTTTATCGAAAAATTTGATTCATTCTATCAACAGGTTCCAATAAAAAATCAACTAAAGTTATCGCAACCATACTTTCTAATACTGGTACAAGACGAGGTGGAATCGTTGGATCATGTCGTCCTCCTATAACAAAATCTGAAATTTCTCCATGAGGAGTTTTTGCTACTTGCTTTTGTGAAATAGACGGGGTTGGTTTTACCGAAACTTTTATAATAATATCATCTCCTGTGGTTAATCCTCCAGAAATACCTTCTTTTCGTTTATTTTGTACTGATCCTACTTGGTATTTTGCATCTTTTCCAATACCATACTCAAAACTTCGTACAGCACCACATGACATAATTCCTCGTGCAAGTTCTCCTTCTATCTTACCAAAAACTGGTGACCCCAAATACTTTGCACAATTTTTAATACAAATCGTAATTTCTCCTCCCACACTTTCTTTCTTTCGTTTTGCATCCATAACAGCTTGTACCATTTTTTCTGCTGCATCTTTATCACCACATCGAACTGGATTTTTTTCTATTTCCGAGACATCAAAATTTTCCTGAAACATATTACAACTTTCTATACCAGCTAGACTGGAAACATGCGCAATAATTTGCGTATTATTATTTTCTACAAGAATTTTTTTTGCAAATGCTCCTGCTATTACTCGTGCTACTGTTTCTCTTCCAGAACTTCTTCCCCCTCCTCTATGATCTCTATGCTCATACTTATAAAACCATCCTTCATCAGCATGTCCAGGTCGAAACGTTTCTCGTAAAAAATTATAATCTTTTGAAGCTTGATTTTGATTTCGTACTATGCACGCGATAGGAGTTCCTATCGTTTTTCCTTCAAACACTCCCGAAAGAATTTCTACTTGATCTTTTTCCACACGAGGCGTTGCCATAGCACTTTGTCCTGGTTTTCGCCTATTTAACTCAGCTTGAATTTCTTCTACAGATATTTCAAGTCCTGCAGGACAACCATCGATTACTGCTCCAAGTGCTACCCCATGACTTTCTCCAAACGTTGTAACTCTAAAATTTTTCCCAAATGTATTCATCGTATTTTAATATAATGTTTTAAATTTTTCGTAATCTAACTCATAATTTTGTTCTCCTGGCATATAATGTACTGATGATAAACATAACAAAATAGCATCTGAAGTAAAATTTTGAAACTCATGCCAAACATTTTTTCCAACATATATAGCCTTTTGTGGAGAATCCAATAAAATTTCTTTCTTTCCTGTCCCATCATAGTCGATGATAGCTGTACATGAACCCATAATACAAATAAAAATTTCTTCTTCAATAAAATGAGAGTGAGAACCTCGAACCATACCTTCTGGAGTGGAATATAAAAAATATACTCGTTTTGGAACAAAAGGTAATGTACTATCAAACTCTAAAGGAACAAGTGCCCCTCTCTCATCTTTAAATTCAGGAAATGTAAACTCATAAAACACACCTTTTTTCATACTCATAAAAAGTCCTTTAATAATTTTATTTTTTATTTTCCTTTTTTTTCTCTTCGTAATCTTCTCTGTTCCGCAA
>JALUEA010000101.1 GCA_027053135.1 Candidatus Altimarinota bacterium | reverse complement strand
TTCTTTTAATAAACGAACAGTTCTATACACCGTAATATCTCCAATTGTTTGATCTTTTTCTTGTGCTTTTTGAATACATTCCTTTAAAGAAAAATGATGAGAAAATTCTTGTATCACTTGTAAAATATATTCTCGTTGCTGTGTTTTATTTCCTTTAAATAATACTTCTTGATCTTCAAGAATATGAACAACAAAAATTTTCTCTGCAAGATCTCTTGCAATCATAAAGCGTGAATCATTCACTTCTACCAGCAATGGCTGACGAGAACGAATATCATTTTTTATTACCGAAAGTAATACTTCTGGATATATTCCAATATTATTCAAATACTTTTTTTCTTCTATATTTTCAGAAGTTTCTATCACAATAACCGTTTGATTCTGTATTTCAGCAAGTGTTTTCATAAAAAATTATAACAAAGATATATATTGCACAATATGAAAAGTTAAAAACGAAACAATCCAAGCAAAAACAAATGGATACAGAATCGAAAATCCTGCCCAAAAATTTCCTAACTCTCCTCTAATAGTTCCTATTACTGCCATACACGGAGTATACAGTAAAATAAATACCAGTAATGCAATTGCAACAGGGAAAGTAAATACTCCTGCATTTCGAATATTTTGTTGAAGAGATTCATCTGTATCTTCCGCATGATATAATTCTGCAAATGTTGTTACCATCACTTCTTTTGCAGCTATTCCAGAAAGCAATGCCGTAGAAATTTTCCAATCAAAATGCATAGGAGCAAAAACTGGTTGAATCATTTTCCCAAGAGATGCCCCATACGAAGACTCTATTCCATATTTTTCTACATTCTGTAATGGAAACGTAAAAATTCCCCATAAAATAATCGTAATAGGAAGAATAAACACTCCAACTTTTCGAATAAATGCCTTTCCTTTTTGAAACCCCTCATATATTGCTTTTTTATACGATGGAAATACCAAACGCGACATTTCATAAGTAATAAGCCTTTTATTCTTTCCTCTTTGATATACCGCTGATAAAAACTTTCCAGTAAGAAAAGAGGTAAAAATACCGAACACATATATTCCAAACAATGTTACACCTTGAAAAGTTTTTGGAATAAAAGCCGAAATTAAAAGCGTATAAACCGGTAAACGAGCACCACAACTCATAAATAGCGACATCATTGCTACAATAACCTGTTCTTTTCGTGTTTCAAATGATTTAATCGCCATAACAGCAGGAACATTACAACCAAAGCCCATCAATAAAGGAACAGATGCCCGTCCAGAAAGTCCTATTTTTTGAAAAAAAACATTAAATAAAAAAGAAGTTCTTGCTAAATACCCACTTTCTTTCAAAAGAGATAAAAAAAAGAAAAGAAAGAAAATATTAGGCAAAAAAACAAGTGTTCCTCCTACTCCTGCTACCACGCCATCAATCAATAATGATGAAAACATATTCTTTCCTAAAATACCTCTCAATATATCCTGAATCCAGGATACACCTCCATCAATCCAATTCATTGGAATTGATCCTATAACAAACGTTATTTCAAAAATAATATATAACAATACGGCAAACACCAGTACTCCAAAAAATGAATGAAGAAAAACTCTATCAAGAAACAAAAATTGAGGATCAGTACTCGACTTTTGCGAAGACTGATTCGAAGAAAAATTAGAAAAAATAGTATCAATATAATGATTTTGCTCCTCCAACGAAGAAAAAGTTTTTGGAATATAATACTCTTTTTTTACTACAGAATTTTCTAACTCCTGCAAGGCATCAGAAAAATTTCTTTTAAATCGTTGTAAAAAATTTTTCTCCTCCGCATCGTCAAAAAATACCGGAAGAGAAAATACTTTTGCTATTTTTTTATAAAAAGACACACCAAGATTTTTATCTGTTTTTTTTGTATTAAAAAATAAAAGAGGATGAATACCTTTTTTTTGAAGATCTAATGTTAAAGAAAGCGATTTCTTCCACTGTCCAGCATTAATAACCTGTACAAATACAACATCATCTTCTCCCATCGCATCTTCTATATTTTTCCAAGCCATTACTTCTTCTCCTTTTCTATCTTCAAAATTATAGACTCCCGCTAAATCTACAATTTCATAATCAAAATTTGCATCTTTTCTTCCAAATGCTTTGCGCATGGAAATAGTTGTTCCAGAAAAATTACCTGTTTTTGCATCTTCTCCCGTTAATACATTAAAGACAGTAGTCTTTCCTACATTAGGATTTCCTACTAAATATATTTTTTTATACTTTTTCATAAAAATACATAATATCTCTTGGTGACTATTACATCGTTTGTCCTCAG
>JALUEA010000100.1:2761-8370 GCA_027053135.1 Candidatus Altimarinota bacterium | reverse complement strand
CTTGTAATGTATGTTTTTTAATCATTACTACATATTCTTCTGTTGGATCAAATTCTAAATTCCGCAGAGTAATTGTTCTTTTATCAGCAGATACTTCAAATGTAGTATTTTCAGTAATCATATTTTTCCTATTTTCACATCCTGTTTCATCACATAATTTACATGCTGCAACATTTGTAAATTTAAAAATCTCAAAATCATCAAGATTTATACTCTCTTCATTTAATGCATTAAAAAAATGTAATACAATAGTATCATTACTCAATCGTGATGCAGTTTGTATTTCTGGTCCTTTATCCGCTATATTCTCCGGATATGGAAAAATATCTGTTAAATATCCAACAAGTGGTTTTTTTGTTTTACTTTCTATGTAATACACACGAAACGCATCAGGATTATGCAAATCTTTAATAAGCATTTTATCACTAAATTTTACAGTAATGGTTTTTTTATCTGGTCCAATAGTAAAACTTTCTGCTTCTAATGTTGTTGATTTAAAATCTCGGAGCTGAACACTATCAGGATCAATTTCTTCTGAAAAAGTTACAGTAACCATATTTTCTTCAATATTCGTTACTTCTGTTTTTACAATTTGAAAAATTGGAGATTTATCTTTTGCAACAAAAAATGATATAGGATTTGTATCACTTTCTATTTTTTCACCTTTTTTCCCTAAAATATCATTTATAAATCGTAAAGTATACTTTTCTCCTCCTCGTAAATCTAAGCGCTTAAAAACAATATTTTCTTTATCAACGTGAACTGTAGAAAACTCATTTTTGACTTTTGGAGAAAAAGAGAAATCATCAAGTGTAATATCTTCTTTTAATAAATTATTAAATGAAATAGAAAGTTCTCCATTTTCACTTACTGTAAAATCATTAATTCGTAATTCAGAAAACTCATGTACAATAGCAATATTTCCATCAGATGTTTTTACTGATTTTTCTTGCATATCTTCTCCAATAATTTTCATATTATTGAGTTTGAGTTTTATATTTTGTACATCTGGAGTAATATCATCTTTTATAGTAAACGATAAAAATAAAAAACTTTGTTCCGGTTCAATTACAACCCCCTCTCCACCTGTCGCTCCTACAACAGTAACTTTTCCAGTAATATTCGTATTATCTTGTACGAAAAAATTTTTTCCATCAAGTACCCCAGATTTTGTTGAAACACCATTAAATTGCATTACAGATTGCGGATATTCAATATCAAAACTAAAACCCAATAATGAGTCTATTTTTGAATGAGTTTTAATAACGATCTCTCCTGACTGTCCTCTCTTACTTTTATATGTCGTTGGAATATAAAAGAATGTATCATCTTCTACTGTTTGTGTTTCTCCTGTTTCCGAAAAAAGATCAGCCATTAAAAATTTTGGACTCGAAAAAAAATAAAAAGCACAAAATGTTACGAACAAAGTAAGAAATGCAAATAAAAAATGTTTTACTGTTACTATTTGTTTCATCGTCATGAAAATAATTTTTTTATATATGTATGAAGATACTCCTTTCATATTTCATGTGATTGTATCATAAATCATGCAAATTGCAAAGATATTCTTTTTCTCTTTAATAAGAAAAAAACTTATTCAACAAAGAATATAACAATACCAAAAAAATATATAATATGCTACGATAAACATATACAATATCATTTTCTTCTTATATGATATACTTTCTTATAGCACTTGGAGGAGCTCTTGGAGCACTTTCACGATATGGTATTTTCCAATTTCTTACTGCTTATAAACATGAATATATCCGTTTAGGAGTTTTTAGTGTCAATATTCTTGGAAGTTTTTTGATTGGAATTACTCTAGGACTTATGGTTAATGGTATTTTGTTTGAAAAAGGAAAAGCGGAACATTTTTTATTTATTACTGGATTTTTAGGAGCATTCACTACTTTTTCAACTTTTTCTCAAGATAATGTTGAACTCTTCTTTATAGAAAAAAATATTGAAGGATTTCTCCTCAATATTTCTGCAAATATTATTATTGGATTTCTTGCATGTACTGCAGGATACTTTTTAGTAAAAGCATTTATACGCTAATACATATTTTGTTTTCTACCCTTTTTCTATTGCTTCTCCAATCTGCATTGCGATTTCTCTTGTTTCATTCGTTTTCATCACAAGAACCGTAACTGGTGAAATATCTTTTGAAATTATTCCTCCATTTTTCTGAAGAGATATATTTTTCTCTTTCTCTATTTCAACTCCCAGTATTGATAACTGTTTACAAATTTGCTCACGAGCATACGAATTATTTCGTCCAATACCACCCGAAAAAACAATCATATCAACCCCTTGAAGTAAACCATAATAATTCCAAATATATTCACACACATTATGAACAAACATCTGTACTATCTCATGTTCTTTTGAAAGAGGGTTTTGAGAGGCTATATCAAAAATATTTTTTATATTTGAATTTTTTGTATATCCCGATAATCCGGCATTATGATTTAAAAAATAAAGACATTCTTCATCATTCATATGCATCTTTTCTTTTAAATACACATATGCTCCTGCATTTATTGTACCACTTCGAGCAACCATCATTACACCATTTAATGGAGTAAACCCCATTGAGTTATTAAGAGATATTCCATCTTTTACAGCTGTAACAGAACACCCACCTCCAAGATGACAAAATATAATCTTCGATTTTTTATAAGAAATATTGCGAAGAAGAGAAGAAATAGCAATCCCATGAAACCCATATTTTCGTAATCCAATAGGATTTGTTATTGCTTTATCAATTGGATAATGAGCGATATATGCTGGAATTGTTTTATGAAATGCCGTATCAAACACTGCCCAAATAGAATGAGAAGAATTCTTGCGGATATATTCTATAAGTTCTACAGCTGGAGGATTATGCAATGGTGCTAACGCAGAAATATTTTTTATCTGTGTAAGTACTGTATCATCTATTCGTGTTACTGTTCCAAATATTCCTCCTCCATGCACAACTCGAATACCAAAATGATGAATATCTTCTAAACCTGTTATATACCTTTTTTCTCTATAAAACTCTATATGTTCGTGAAATGTTTTTCGATCTTCAAGCACACAAATTTCTTTTATATTACCATTATTATATGAATACAAAGCACTTTTAAGAGATGTTGATCCTGGATTGAGGGATAGAATTTTCATAGTCTATAATTCTTTAAATTGCCAATTTTTTATTTCATCAGGATCTTCTCCATGCTCAATAATATATTCGTGATGATCTTGTAATTTCTTTGTTAGGATTTTTTCTACTTTTACAAACTCTTCTTCAGTAATATCTCCTGATTGGAACGCTTTCTTTGCAAGCGCTATAGCAAAACCAAACCGTGATACTTGATTTCGTACCTTCATATCGAATGGAGTCGTCGTACTTCCCGATTCATGATACCCTCGAACTTCAATTCGATGACTTCCTGAATAATCAAATAATAATTTTTTAATGGTATGTGCATATCCATGAAAACCAAATACAACACCTTTATCTTTTGTGAAAAATGAATCAAGAAATTCATTCGTAGCAGGAACCGTTGGATCTCCAACTCCAAGTGCTGTTAATTCAGAAACATACACAACCCGTACTCGTAAATTTGGTACTATTTCTTTCAGTGTTTGTCGTCCTGCTACTGCTTCTTTCGCTAAATAATCTCCCGATGCTACCATCACTACCTGTGGATTTTCATCTGAAGCAAAATCCCATGTCATAATACCATCATTCATTTGTTTTTTTGCTTCATCTAATGAAAGCCAATGATCCTGTGTCTTTTTTCCCGCAATAATAAGATTTATTGTATCACGCGAAGTAAAAATTTTATCAAGAGTACAAATCATAGAATTTGAATCTGGTGGAAAATATGCCGAAATAATATTTCCATCTTTTTCCATCATACTCGATATAAACGATGGGTTTTGATGCGAAAATCCATTATGGTCTTGTCGCTCAAGTAACGATGTTAAAAATATATTTAATCCTGGTAATGGTTTTCTCCATGACACTTCTTGACTCGCTGTAATAAATTTTGCGTATTGATCTGCCATTGAAGCTATAACTTGCACAAACGCTTCATATGAAACAAATGCTCCAAATCTACCAGTTGCCGTATACCCATGTAACATTCCAAATAATGTATGTTCAGAAAGAATTTCCATTACTTTTCCTTCTCTTCCAAAATCAGTATCATACGGTTTTAATGGCCATTGCCATGATCGTTTTGTTTCTTCAAATACAGCATGTAACTTATTTGAATATGTTTCATCAGGACTAAAAATTCGAAAATTATTTTTTTCTTTATTATACTTCAATACTTCTCTAAAATACTTTCCAACGGTATGCATTGATTGTGAACCATGTTCTCCATGTACAGATAATGTATGTGCTAATTGTTCTGGATCTGGTAAAGACAAAGATTCTATCATCTCTCCTCCCAAAGCATATTTTTGACTTCCTAATGCAAGATCATTCGACGGAATAAGGGATTGTATCTCAGGAACGAATTGCCATACTCCATCTTCTGATTTTTTTTCAATTAAATCCCAAAACTTATACGAGTCAAGCCAGTTTTGAAGCATTTTTCTATGCCTCTCATTTGTTTTAACATCAGATAAAACAACTTGATGACTTAAACAATTATCTTCATATTTTATATCTCCATCATACTGTATTCCTGTCCATCCTTTTGGAGTTCGTAAAACAATCATTGGCCATCGTGGTTTTTCAACACTTTCTCCAGACCGTGCTTTTTTTTGTATTGCTCTAATCTCACTATAGGCTTTATCCATCGTTTTTGCCATTTCTTCATGAATAGAATCAGGATGATCGTATTCACTTACAATATACGGATTATACCCCAACCCTGTAAACAAATTTATAACTTCCTCATCAGACATTCTTCCTAAAAATGTTGGTCCAGAAATTTTATATCCATTGACATGTACAATTGGTAAAACAGCTCCATTTTCTTTCGGACTTAATAACTTATTCACATGCCATGCAGCTGCTAATGGTCCCGTTTCCGATTCACCATCTCCTACTAAACAACAAGTAATAAGATCTGGTCTATCTAAAACAGAACCAAATGCAACAGATAAACTATACCCTAACTCTCCTCCTTCTAAAATTGCTCCTGGAGCAGCAGGATTTGAATGACTAGGATACCCATATGGAGCTGAAAACTTACTACAAATTTCTTCTACCCCAATTCTATTATACGGAATTTTTTCTGGATAATATTTTGTAAGTGATTTTTCAACAAAAAGATTTGCTTGAATTGCTGGAAATCCATGTCCTGGTCCTACTATATATAAAAACGGTTCATTATGTTTACAAATAAGCCGATTTATATGAGCATTTACAAAATTAATTCCTGGACATGTTCCCCAATGTCCAAGTAATCGAGGTTTTATATCATTTGCAGTCAAAATATTATTTTCTTCAAGATTTCGTAAACTTTTTAAATAAATTTGCGATGCTGCAAGAAAATCAGTTGCTCTCACATATTTTTTAAGAGCAGAAAGTTCTTTGTCTGAAAGTGTTTGTGTGTTCATATAAATGAAATAAAGGATAAAAAATTATTTTTATTTGTTAA
>JALUEA010000100.1:0-2751 GCA_027053135.1 Candidatus Altimarinota bacterium | reverse complement strand
TTCTGAAGCAATCTGTACTTCTGTCATATTTAATTCAAATAAGCCCACTAATATTTTATCTAAAATTTTATAGGCCCATACTTTTAGAAAATCATTAAATATCCACCATACAAAAGAATAAATCCATATAATCCCTACTATTTTCCAACTAATAGGTTCCATAAAAATACCGTATACCGCCAACAATGTTCCAATAATTCGTGTAGAAAATGCTGGTAAGAAAAATTTTAAAGCAGGATATGGTTTTTCCCAAAAATGTTTTCGTCCTGTTCGTGTTAAATACAAAGTAGAGTGACCCGCTACATCAAACTTGAGAAATAAAATAGTTTGCATTACTGCAAGTGGATAATTATGTGATTCTAAAAAGAAAAACAATAAAAAAGACGATACAACCCCTGCTATTCCTAAAATTAAAGAAATAGTAAGTACTTCTCGCATATTCCAATGAACTGGTTTATCACTTTGAGGTGCGTTATCATACGCAATCATCATTACTGGAATATCATTCAATAATGCTAACAAAATAATCATTACTGAAGTTACCGGATAAAAATTAAAAATCAAAATCGAAAGACTCATGAATAAGATAATTCGAATTGTTTCTGCTATACGAAATGTCGCATACCCTTTCATTCGTTCAAATGTTTTTCGAGCCATAACAATAGCTTCTTCAATAATAGAAAGTCCTGGTTCAAGTAATACAATATCTGATGCTGATCGTGCCGCTTCTGTAGCACCTGAAACAGCAATTCCAATATCAGCTTTTTTCAATGCAGGTGCATCATTTACTCCATCACCTGTCATCGCAACAAAATGATTATTTTTTTGTAACGACTCAATAATAAAATACTTATCAGCTGGTAATACTTCTGAAAACCCATCAGATTTTTCTATTAAATCAATAATTTCAGATTCATGCCGAATAATATAATTATCTTGTATTTCAGCTTTATCTAAAAGAACTCCAACTTCCTCTGCTATTGCTTCTCCAAACGATTCTACTTCTTTTTCAGAAACAGATCCGTTCAATTTTTTATAAATCCCTTTTCCAATAATTTTTGCTAATAATTTTTGTTCTTTATGAAAATCACCTGATCGCATCTCTTTTATAGGAAAAATATTTCCCCCTATATGTAAAATACTCGCAATTTCTTTTGCAATTGCTTGATTATCTCCTGTAATCATTTTTATTCTCACCCCCATATCTTTTACTTTCTGAATAACCTCCGAAGAATCTTCACGAGGAGGATCAAAAAATGATAATAATCCAACGATCTCAAACTTCCCATTTTTTTCAAATCCTATAGCAAGTGATCTATACCCTTTTTTCGCGAAATTCTCTGTATCAGATAAAACACGTTCTTGTTTTTCTTTCGAATCTAATTTCTGCAATAACACTTGCGATGCTCCTTTCAAAATAGAAATAGTATCTTTTCCTTTTTTAAACAATCCTTTTGTATACTTTGTAATAGGATCAAACGGTTGAAATGATTGTAATTTCCATTCTGTTATGTCTTCATTTGGATATTCTCTTTCCCATTTATTAAAAATAGGAATTTCTATTGGATCCATATTTTCTTTTTGACTTGCTAAAACCGCGTATTGTAACAAATCTTTTTCTGTAAAATGATTATATAATATAGATTTTCCAAGTGTTAATTTATTTTGTGTAAGTGTTCCCGTTTTATCAGAACATAAAACATCTGTTCCAGCTAATTCTTCAATTGCTGATAAGTTTCGTACAATAGCTTTCTTTTTAGCAATCTGTAACGCTCCAACTGCCATAGTAACCGATAAAACAGCTGGAAGCGCAACAGGAATAGACGCAATAAGCAGTACTAACACAAACCGCAAATCTTCAACAAGAGAATCATGACGCAAAACAGAAACAAGTAAAATCAATATTGCTAAAAGAGATGATAAAACAATAAGAAATTTTCCAATACGCAAAATAGCTTTTTGAAAATGACTCTGTTCTTGACTCTCCGCTTGCGAAATAAGTTCAATATTTTTTCCAGAAAAAGTATGTAATCCAGTTGCAGTAACTTGAGCAATCATCTCACCTTGTTTAATAATGGAACCAGAAAACACTTCCTCTCCCTTTTTTTTATGTACCGCTAATGATTCTCCTGTTAATGCAGATTGATCAACAGAAAGATATTCTCCTTCTAAAAGTTTTGCATCTGCAGGCACAATATCTCCACTTTTTAATTTAATAATATCATCTGGTACTAACTCTCGAGATAAAATACTCTCCCATTTCCCATCACGATATACAATAGCTTTTTGTGCTAATTGCGATTTTAACATTTCAAGTGCGTTTACCGCCTTACTTTCTTGTAAAAAATCAACTACAACATTTACAATAAGTAATACTGCAATAATAACAAAATCTACCCAATCTTTTAAAAAAAATGATAGTATAGCAGCTATCTCGATCATCCAAGGAATTGGACCCCATAATTTCTTCAAAAATCTCTTTTGTAGTGATTCTTTTTTTTCTTCAACCTCATTTAATCCGAACTTTTTTTGTTTTGCTACAACCTCCTCTCGAGTAAGTCCCTTTTTTATATATGTATTCATATTTTGTTATAGTTATAAATGTAAAAAATATTCTTTTCATTATACTCTTTGAAAGAAAAAAATTCCAATCAAAATTTTTTACAATTTTTCTTCTGTGCTAAACTGCATGAGTATACTGTATTTTCTCACTTATTATGACGAAAAAACTTCTCTCAAACCCCATAAAAG
>JALUEA010000099.1 GCA_027053135.1 Candidatus Altimarinota bacterium | reverse complement strand
GTATATATAATACTGTTTTTATATATACTTTATTTATTGTTGATCGTTTAAAGCGTATTTTTAAATTATTGAATTTCTACCCCTTTATAATAATATTTAATAATTTCTTTATACGAATGTCCTAAATTTGCCATTGTTTCAGCTCCACACCCAGAAAGACCAACTCCGTGCCCTTTTAATGTACCATGTCCATTTTTACAAAATATATCATTTACACTTTGTAAATATGGAGTGTGTGTCCATCCCCATTTTTCTTTTGCACTAAATGTTTTTCCTGCACTTTCAGAAAAAAAAGGTGTTTTTATAATCTCCCCATGGTATGTAATGACTTGAGATTTCGTATTATCAACAGCTTGAACAAATAAAGGAGATCGTAATTGGTATCCATATCCTCTATATTTTTGAAACGCTTCAGGAGTATCATCTCCATCATATGGCATATCAGGAAATTTTTTATGTTTTGAATCCATATAGAATTGTGCATATGTTCTTGCAATCACTGCTATCGCTTTTTGTTTTTCTATAGGGGCAGTATTCGATACTTCAGCAATACCTTTGATATAATCTTCAATAGGTAATTCATTTATGACAACAAGATTATTGTTAATAATTCGTATTTCAAGAGTTCCAAGAAAGAGGTTATCATTTTTTAATTTATCCCATGCGAGTGGTCTGAACCATGATGCAATTTCTAATGGTTCTGAAGCATTTTCATTGCTAATACGGATAATATTAGCTTGTTTCCCGTTAATTACGAGATGTTTTTTATTATTATGATCTATTTGAGTTGAAATAACCACTCGTCGTTTTTTTATTTTTGTGTCTATATTATTTTTATATTGAATAGATATACTCATGTTATGACCTTTTACTTGGATAAAAGGTCCAGAATAAGAAAGTTTTATGCGTATATTTCTTTTAGGAGGAGTTATCGTATTATATTGTGATTGTCTCATTTTTTGACTACGAATGGTTTTCTTTGTTTTATATTTATCCCCAATGGTAGGGTGTGGTATTAAACTTGCAGGATTTATGTATGTATATAATGGAGTAGAACGAGGTGGAGTTGGTATTGAAGAAGGTTGTGATATATGAGGAGTATATTTTCTTAGTATATCTAAATATTTATAGAGATTTTTCCCTGGACAAAGAGTTTTTCCATAATCTTTATGTCCTACTAAATCATATGTATATTTTCCTAAGAATGTACTTTTATGTTGAGGGGTTATGTTATATTTTTTTGATAAAGCAGTTACTAATTTTTTTAACGCTTGTAGTTGAAGGTCGTTAATATGATCAGTTTCATAGTTTCCCATTACAGAAATTCCAATTGTTTGTGTATTGGCACAATATGTATGACCTCCAATTATAAAGTCTCCACCTGCTTTTCCTTCAAAAATTTTACCATGTGGAGAAATAACGAAATTATATCCAATATCTCCCCAGTGTTTTATATTGGTATGATATTTATAAATTGCTCTCATAATTTCTTCATCAGAGTATCCTTCGTAGGTAGCATTATTTGTTCCAGTATGATGAATAATAATTTTTCGAATTGTAGGAGAATATTGGTATGGCCATTTTAATTTTCCATTTGTGTCAGAATAAATAATTCGTGATTTTTTAAAATCTTGTGGATTATTTTTGATCGTTTTATTACATGTTTTTGCTCTATTACTTAAAGGATGAGAAGGATTTGGTGTATTATTTTTCGTATTTTGTTCTGTTTTTGTTGTATATCTATATGTTTCATTTGCTCCCCAATCTTCTCGTCGAATTATATTATTTTCTGAAAAAAACCATTCATCTCTTGTGTATCCTAAATTATATGAATTATCAATAGGAGCCATACTGGCTGTAAAATATTTGTCATCTTTAAAAAAACTAAATTCAAATTGAGTTTTTTTTGTTGAGTCCCCTAATTTTGTTGTAAACATGAAATTTTTTGATTCGGTATCTTTGTTTAAAAATAAAAGATCTGAGTATAAAAATTCTGAATTTCGATTTTCATTGTTATCCGTTTTACTATCTGTATTAAAGTTTAGCATATGCCAATTTTTTCCTTTATCATTTGATATTAAAATAATGGGAGGAGTAGGACTTTTATGAATTTTTACTGCAACAGATGTATATGAATGAGAGAGTATAATGTTTGTATTTGCTTGTGTTGTTGTAAATATTGAGGTTGATCCATTAATAGTATTAGATATTTCTTTTGTTATTGTATTTTGTGCATATACAAATGAAGGTTGTAGAACAGTAATATTGAGAGATAGAAATAAGAAAATATTTTGTAGAATACGAGAAATATGCATAGAAAAGGATATAAATTGTTATTAGAAAGAGTAGAGATACTATATCGT
>JALUEA010000098.1 GCA_027053135.1 Candidatus Altimarinota bacterium | reverse complement strand
ATTTATGGGCAATCCATCCTATCCAAATTTATTCTTATTATTTTACATATTTTCATGAAAAAAAATAACCCAAATACAGATGTTCAAGTGTTATTATTAGAAGGAGTAAGTAAAACAGCAGTTCGTATTTTTGAAAAAGAATACGGATCAGAAAATGTAGAATATATTACCCATGCACTCCGAGAAGATGAACTTATTGCAAAATTACAAGAAAAACCAGTACATATTTTAGGGATTCGATCCAAAACACATATAACAAAAAAAGTATTAGATAATGCTCCAGACCTTATTACTATTGGATGTTTTTGTATTGGAACAAATCAAGTCGATTTAATAACAGCACAAGAAAAAGGAATAACCGTCTTTAACGCTCCATTCTCAAATACCAGAAGTGTAGCAGAACTTGTTATTGGAGCTACTATTAGCCTTATGAGAGGATTAAGTGAAAAAAATATTGATGCCCATAACGGAATTTGGTCAAAATCTTCAAAAAATTCATATGAAATTCGAGGAAAAAAAATCGGATTTATTGGATATGGAAATATTGGAGTACAAGCAGGTGTAATGGCAAGTGATCTTGGAATGGATGTCTATTATTATGATGTAGAAGAAAAACTTCGAATTGGAAATGCTATTGCATGTAAAACAATGGAAGAACTCCTCCAAACATGTGATGTTGTATCACTTCATGTCCCAGAAATTCCACAAACACGAAATCTTATTAACAAACAAACACTATCTCAAATGAAAGATGGATCGTTTTTAATCAATTACGCACGAGGATCAGTTGTTGATATAGATGCGTTAGATGAAGCACTCATTTCTGGAAAAATTTGTGGAGCCGCACTTGATGTGTTCCCAGAAGAACCTGCATCAAATGCAGAACCATTCGTATCAAAAATGACAAAACATAAAAATGTATTACTAACACCTCATATCGGAGGAAGTACTATAGAAGCACAAACAGATATTGGGATAAGTGTTTCAAAAAAATTAATCAAAGTAGTACAAAATGGATCAACTGATGGAAGTGTTAACATGCCAACAATGAATATTCCAGCACAAAATGAAACAGTACGACTTAATCATATTCATAACAATGTTCCAGGCATTATGCGACAAATTAACCGTATTTTTTCTGACAAAAACATCAATATAGAAGGACAATTTCTCAGAACAAATAATTCAGTCGGATACTGCATTTTAGATGTTAACCTAAAACAATCAAAAGAAAATATTTCTGATATTATTACCGAACTGAAAGAAATTGAAGGAACTATAAAAGTTCGAAAATTATAAAAATATTTTATTTACACTTCTTTTTATACAATACCTATGTCTAAAAACTATGCACAATTATCAGTAGATTTCCATAAAAAATATAAAGGGAAAATGTCTATACAATCAGTTACTCCAATAGAAACACTTGATGATCTATCAACGGTATATACACCAGGAGTAGCAGAACCATGCAAAATCATTGCACAAGAAAAAGAACGAAGTTTTGATCTTACATGGAGAGGACGAACAGTAGCTGTTATCTCTGACGGATCAGCAGTATTAGGACTTGGAAATATTGGACCAGAAGCAGCTATGCCAGTAATGGAAGGAAAATGTTTACTCTTTAAAGAATTTGGAGGAGTAGATGCCATTCCTATTTGCCTTGATACACAAGATACAGATGAAATTATAGAAACTATTGTTCGACTTGCTCCCAGCTTTGGAGGAATTAATCTTGAAGATATTTCTGCACCACGATGTTTTGAAATTGAAAAAAAATTAAAAGAAAAACTTAATATTCCTATTTTTCATGATGACCAACATGGAACTGCTATTGTCGTTGTTGCAGCACTCAAAAATGCGTTAAAAATAGTAGGAAAAAATATCAATGATGTTAAAATTGTTATTTCAGGTGCAGGTGCTGCAGGAATAGCTATTGCAAAACTTATTATGACAGCTGGTGGGAAAAATATCATCATGACAGATTCAAAAGGAATAATTGGATCACATAGAACTGACTTAAATACTGAGAAAAAAGATATTTTATCAAAATCATCTTTAGATGAAAAAGGAGATATTCATAACGCTCTCAAAAATGCCGATATTTTTATCGGAGTATCAAAACCAGGTGTTATCGATAAAACAGATATTAAAAATATGAATTCAGACGCTATTGTTTTTGCAATGGCAAATCCTACACCAGAAATTTTCCCAGATGAAGCAAAAGCAGGAGGAGCAAGAATTGTTGCCACGGGACGAAGTGATTTTGCAAATCAAGTCAATAATGTGGTTGCCTTTCCAGGACTTTTTGCAGGACTTTTTGCTATTCAAGCACGAAGTATTACACCAGAAATATTTATGATTGTTGCTGATGCAATTGCAAATTCTATCAAAAATCCAAGTGAGGAAAACATTATTCCATCTCCACTTGATAAATCAGTAGCAGAAAATGTAAAAAAAGCTGTTATAAAATATATGAAATAATTAACAATACAGTTCCTTGAAATTCTGCAAAAAAGGATTGATTTCAAGCCGATATATATAATAAAATGTATCGGCTTGAAAAATAACACAATGGAGCAGTAGCTCAGTTGGTTAGAGCACCTGCCTGTCACGCAGGGGGTCGAGAGTTCGAGTCTCTTCTGTTCCGCCATTTTTATTTTTCTCAAAAGTCTATTTTATAAAAATAGGCTTTTTTTAGTATAGTAATATAATCATATTTCATTATAAAATCTATCTTCTCTCTTTTCTTTTACCATCAAGATACTGACAATTAATAGGACTCCACATTCCTTTTTGTTGTTTTTGAGCATTCTTTTCTAACATATTATAATATTGCTGTCGTGGATGATAGAATTTTTTATACGAAAACGCGTACCCCTCTGATATTAAATGTGCTCCAAAATCTTTTCCATTTACTAATACATATCGTAGTAAACGCCCATACTTATCAGTATTTGAATACCCTTTTGGATGAATAAGAGAAACTTTTTTATTTTTTAACTGATGTTTCGCATATAAACTCGCTTCATCTCCAAAACACCCTGCTGGACGAAATCCTCCAGATTTTTCTGGGGTATCAATACCTAACACTCGCACTTTTTCTTTTTTCCCATGTATTTGTACAATATACGTATCACCATCTAATACATATACCACAGGATACTGCTGAAGAGTAGGTGTATACCCTTTCGCTTCATACTCTTTCGCTTTATACCCTTTCGCTTCATACTCTTTCGCTTTATACCCTTTCTCTTCATACTCTTTCTCTTTATACTCTTTATATCCAAAAGAAGTATCCTCATAACTCGTCTCTTTAGAGAGGTATTGATAACTCACAAAACAAACAATACCAACAATAAATATGAATTTTATTTTTTCAGACGGTGTAAACCGTTTGTTTTGAATTCTTTTCCATATATTTTTTACCTCATACACAATACTTCGTATACTCATATAAAATATTAATAAACATCCTTTTCCTCTTCTTAGAATATAACAATATACTCTCCTTATGATATACTGTAACTATACAGAATTTTATCGTACCACACTCATGCTTCAAAATATATATGATTTAGCTAAAGATATACAATCATGCGAAACACAAAACGAAAAGTTTCAATATTTTATCGAACTTGCTGATGAAATTCCCGTAAAAAATCAATTATCCGAAGAAGAAAAAAATAACGACAATAAAATCATAGGGTGCGCATCGGATGCTTGGGTCGTTGTTGAAAAACACGATAATAGCATTATTATTAAAGCTGATGCTGATGGTTTAATATCAAAAGGATTTTTAGCATTCTTTATTTTAGGATTTCAAGATGCCACAGCACAAGAAATTCTTGAATTTTCAGTAAATGATTTACATGCATTAGGAATCATCCAATCACTTTCTCCATCACGAGCAAATGGAGCCGTCAGCTCTCTCAATAAAATTCATACACTCATAAAAAATATTGCTCATTAAACCATTTATATTTAAAAAAACAACTATGGCAAAAAAAATACTTCCAACAAAATTTTGGGAACATTACAATATGTCATTTTCTGAAATGCAACAAAAATCTCGTACAGAAATTTTTACATATTTAAAACAATTTGGTGAAGAACACACAATCCCAAATATTTCTTGGATTTGTGTAAATGTATTACAATTTTTTCTTCAACTCCAACACCCTAAAAAAGTCTTAGAAATGGGATGTGCTAATGGGTTTTCGTCATGTATTATTGCCGATCAATTAGAACAATGGAACGGAACACTCCTTACTGGAGATATATCAGAACCATCACTTGAAAGTGCCAAATTAAATGCACAAATATGTAACCTTACCAATATCACATTTCGTTTTGGTGATATTATTCAAACAATTCACCCAGAAGACGGACCATTCGATCTCATTTTTATCGATGCACAAAAAAGCTGGACACATAAATTTTTTCGGTTTGCAGAAACACTTTTATCAGAAAAAGGAATTATCATTGTTGATGATACAAAAAAATTCCCCGATAAAATGAAAAGTTTCCATAATCATATACAACGCGAACAAGAGAAATGGAACTGGTTTACTATTCCTGAATCAGATGATGCTATTATGGTATTTACAAAAAAAGCATAGACAAAAAAGTGTTTACAAATACCAAAAAACAACCATATAATTTAAGCAGAAATTATAATGGCTCATCATCATTTTTATTCTATAAAAATGGTTCACGATGAGTTTTTTTTTACCCAAAGAACACTATTCTTACTTCACTACCACATGGGAAAAAACAACACAATACAGAAAAAAAAAATACGAAATAAAAGTGAACAAAATACAACAGAATTGCGTGATAAATACGGACGTGTAGTACAGAAAAAAGCATTACTTATTGATATTTCTTCTCCTCAAAAAACAATAAAAGAAGAAATGAAAAATAAAAAATATGAATTAGAAAGTCTTGTAAAGACATATGGGAACATTGAGATACACACTACATGGATAAAAAAATCTGAAACCGATAAAAAATTTTTTTTACGACAAGGAATTCTTAATGAACTTATTATACACTGTCGTGAAAACAATATTAATGTGCTTATTTTAGGGAATATTTTAAAGCCTCGACAAATATGGGAGTTAACAGAACGATTACGAGAAGAAAATATTGAAGTATGGGATAAAGTAGACTTAATCTTACATATTTTTTCGCAACATGCTCAATCAAGTGAAGCAAAACTACAAATTCAACTCGCAAAAATTCGACATATGGGACCTCGAATTTTTGGGATGGGGGGGAATGAACTTTCACGACAATCCAATACTCGAGGAAAAGGAGAAACCAATACAGAGATTATGAAACGACATTTACGACAAGAAGAAAAAAATATTGAAAAAAAATTACAAAAAGTACGAAAAACAAAATGTCTTCATAGACAAAAAAGAAAGAAACATCACAAAGAAACAATTGCTCTTGTAGGATACACAAATGCTGGAAAAAGTCGTACAATGAATGCACTCACGAAAAAAGGCGTTGAAGTAAAAGATGCACTCTTTCAAACACTTGATACACGACTTGGACTTATGTTTTTACCAAAAAGTTTTCGAGAAATATTTGTAGCAGACACTATTGGATTTATTGCAAATCTTCCTCCAAATTTAATTGCTGCATTTCAATCAACTCTCTCTGAAAGTATAAATGCTGATGCTCTTCTTCATGTCGTTGATGTTTCCGATCATCAATTTGAAAACAAAATTGAAGTTGTAGATTCTATTTTAAAAACCTTAGGAATTGATAATAAAAAACAAATTCTTGTATTTAATAAGATAGATAAAGCAATCGAAAACAAAGAAAATATCTCTACACTCGATACTATAGATTTTGAAAATCTTGCACATAATACTCTCGAAGAAAAAATAAATTATGATGCAATTATGCAATGGAAAAATATATTCAATAAAAAATACCTATGTAAAAAATATGCAACAAGGACTCCTGTTTTTATCTCTGCCGATAAAAAACTCCATTTAGATGATATACGAGACACACTTGAAAAAATTCTTCCTCCAAACAATACCACCTTTACTTCTTATGCTTGTACAAATGAATAAAAATACTCTCCCTCATGATAGATCTCATTTTTTTACGACTTCACAATACAAAAATGCCGTAATCGACTTTTTTATAACCGAATTACACAATGACGGAGATGATATTACTTCTACTGTATTTATTCCCTCATCTCAACAAAATACCGCCAAAATTACTGCAAAACAAAATGGTATTCTTGCAGGACAGAAAGAAATAGAGCTCTTTATAAAGTCATCACAATGTCCTTTTACAATCCAATTTCACTGGAATAAAACCGATGGAGATAATATTCACATTGGAGAACAGATTTGCGAAATCTCTGGAAAATCAAAAGATATTTTACGAATAGAACGCCTTACTCTTAATGTTCTTTCACGAATGTCAGGAATTGCTACTACAACACACAATATCCAAAAAAAATCACATACTCCAATTGCAGGAACACGAAAAACACAATGGAGTTTTTTAGATAAAAAAGCAATTTTTATAGGAGGTGGAAATACACACCGAATAGGGCTGTTTGATGCAATATTAGTAAAAGAAAATCATCTTATTGCAGGAACACAAGAATCTGTCTTCCATACATTATTGCATATAGAGAACACTATTCCACAAAAAACACTACAAAAAATTCAATTTATTGAAGTAGAAGTTGAAAATATTAACGAGTTTTATGAAGTATTTTCTATATTTTTAAAAAGACACAATATATCCAAAAATCAATATAAATATGTAATAATGCTCGATAACTTTTCTCCACAAGACATATCCCATTTATTCCAAGAACTCACAAACAAAGGATATACAAAACAAAAACGAAACCAATACAATATATTTATAGAAATCTCTGGAGGAATTACGAAAGATAATATACACAACTATTCAAATCTTGGTGCAGATGTTATATCACTGGGAAGCCTTACTCATTCTGTTCTTCCTATAGATTTTTCATTGCGATTTTAATCCAAAATATCTTTTATTATATACTCAAACATATCTATTTATCATTCTTGTAATAAGACTATTTCCCCTTGCATTTTTAAAAAAAAGAGAGGAAAATGCCCAACATCAAAATTAAATATTTTACTTTTCTGCATCTTTATGCATCATAAAGTATTGATAACGTGTTAATTGTATTCGTTTCTTCCTTTCTCTTTCATTTCTCTATATGACTTTTCTTAATACCATATTAAATGTTCATGGAGACATTTCTTCCTATTTCCCTGAAATAGCAATTACCCTCTTTGCATTTGTACTTTCCAGTCTTATTTTTGAATTTGCAGATACTGTTCTTATTATGGGAGCAAGTATTTTATTTATGCTTATATTAGGAATTATTCATCCAGAACAAATCATGGAAATGATTGATTGGAAAACAATCCTTCTTCTCTTTGGAATGATGATAGTAGTAGAAGTAACCAAAGAATCAAAACTCCTTTCATTTATTAGTTTAAAACTTATTCGGTTTACAAAAGGAAACCCCATGCTTTTAATAATCATGTTTGGATTATCAACACTTCTTTTGTCAACATTTCTTGCCAATGCAACAACCATGCTCGTGCTTGTTCCTATTACCATAGCACTTACAAAAGGAATGGGAGTTAATCCCAAACCATTTCTCTTTACGGAAATAATCTTTTCAGATATTGGTGGAGCACTGACCCTTGTTGGAGATCCTACAAATGTAATGATCGGAACCACAAATAATTTTTCTTTTTTTGATTTTTTACAACACCAAATAATTCCCGTTACAGTGGTAACGATTGTTTTAATGATTCTATTACTCATAATTTATTGGGAAACAATTAAGCCAATAGGAAAAAACCTTCCACGACTTCTGATGAATAATCTCCTGATTGAAAAAATTACACGAGAATTTTTATCAACAACACTTTCAACATCATTTATACTTCGATGTGCTATAGTCTTATTTATAGTACTGTTATTTTTTGTTTTCGGATTTGGACTTTCTCTTCCAATTATTGCACTTCTTGGAGCAGTAGGAATTTTACTTGTGAATAAAAACTTTGTACGCACAACTCCTATTTTAAGAAATGTTGATTGGCACCTTCTTTTCTTTTTTATAGGACTTTTCATTCATGTAGGAACACTAGAGTATCTTGGAGCATTAAAACCAATAAGTACTTTTATTGCACACCATGCTGATACAAGCCTTGAATTTTCACTCTATATCTTATGGATTATCGGTCTTCTTTCTGGATTTATTGAAAATATTCCACTCGTTGCAATGATGATTCCAGTAATTCAACACGTTTTAGCAGGAGGACATATGACGGGAAACACAGATATGGTATGGTATGCTCTTTCTCTTGGAGCATGTTTTGGTGGAAATGGATCGCTTGTAGGATCATCAGCAAATATGATCGTTGCAAAAATTGCTGAAAAAGAAAATATAAAAATTAGCTTTTTTGAATATTTTAAAATTGGATACCCTTTTACTATTATAGCGTTACTAATAAGTTCTTTCTTTCTTTATTT
>JALUEA010000097.1 GCA_027053135.1 Candidatus Altimarinota bacterium | reverse complement strand
ATTATCATGTTGTAGATAGTGTGATATCTGGAGAAGACAATATAATTAGAGTATGTTTTACATATAATGAAGCAAAAGATCCAAATTGTATTGGAACTGCCTCTGTTGAAAAATACGATGAAGACAAAGATTTAGCATTGTTAAATACGTATATTCATCCTGACTATTTACAAAGACAAGATGTAGCACCGTTTTATCAAAAATTTTTACAGAATTTTAATTTTGCTTTAACTAAAATAACACATATAGGAGAGGATATTTATGTGTTTGGGTATCCTGTCGTTGGAGGAAATACTATTACATATACATCTGGAAAAATAAGTGGATTCCAAGATTTTCATATTAAAACAGATGTTAAGCTTAATGCAGGAAATTCTGGAGGAGGAGCGTACAATCAAAAAGGTGAATTTATTGGTCTTGCTGTTGGTGTATCTGGAGGGGGTGGAAATATCGGTTGGATTATAAAAGCTGATACAGTAGAATCTTTTTTAAAAAATACGATTTTTGATAAAAATACAAATAGTGATAGTTGTGGAGAACATCAATATAAATCCAGTCGATATAATACATGTAAATGTGAAGAAGGATTTAGATTTGATGGAATGAAAAAAAATTGTATTCCAGATTTACGGTATCCTAATTCGAACTGTGGAACTATAGAGTCTGGATCAATTTATAATCCCTCTACAAGAACCTGTATGTGTGATTACAATTCAGAATGGAAATTTCCAAATAAAGCGGATGATTATACATGTATTCCATCTGAAAATATTACAGAACCAGAGCTGAAAGATGGAGAAGCATGTTCATCTGGAACAAATAATTATTATAGCTCAGATGATAATAAATGTTATTGTTTAAATGGTTTTAATTGGGAGGACTCTACAGATCCTGATAATTTAACATGTCTAAAAACAGAGAAGACTCTTTCATGTTCAGATATATATGGTGAACATGTTGCTGAGAATCCTGAGGATGAATCATGCTATTGTAAAAATGGATACGAATGGAGTTTTAATGGAACAGGAGATTCATGTGTACCAATAAATACTGAAAATACTACTGATAGAGAAATGAGTGGGAACGATTTCGGAGCATCTTATCTATTTTCAGATGTAGCAACTTCTGATATAAATTTTGCAGGAATTAAATATGTAAAAGAACATGGTTTTGTAAAAGGATATAGTGATGGATCTTATAGACCAGGGAATAAAATAACACGAGCAGAATTTACTAAAATTATTTTATTAGCAAAATATTCTACTTCAGAAATTCAAAGAACAAAACATGAAAATATTCCAGATGTGCATACTGATGACTGGTATTATGATTATATGAATTTTGCACAACAAAAAGGAGTTTTAAGTGGATATGAAGATGGTAGTTTTCATCCAAATGAGAATATTACATTTGCAGAAGCATCAAAAATATTGGTAAATACTCTTATCGGATATAGAGAAATTGGATATGGTGAAAAATGGTGGTTACCCTTTACTGAAGCATTAATAAATAGAGACGTAAAACAATTTAATTTATCATATACATTAACAAGAGGAGATATGGCCACACTAATCTATCAAATATTACGATAACGATGAAATTTTCGATTCTTACTTTATTTCCAAATTTTTTTACTTCTCCTTTACAAGAAAGTATTTTAAAGCGTGCTATAGAAAAAAAATATATATCTGTAGACCTTATAAATATCAGAGACTTTTCTGAAGACACTCATAGAAAAGTAGATGATAAACCATTTGGAGGAGGAGCTGGTATGTTATTACAACCAGATCCAATAGCAAGGGCTATTGAAAATATACAATCAAAAAAAAATGAAAAATATGAAGTAATATTTTTTAGTCCATCTGCTCCAGAACTTACACAAAAAGAGAGTTATAACCTTGCAAATAGAAATACTCATAAAATATTTTTATGTGGCCACTATGAAGGAATAGACCAAAGGGTTATAGATACATATGTTGATAAGCAGTTTTCCATAGGAAAAACAGTGCTTACAGGTGGAGAAATACCAGCTCTTGTTTGCCTTGACTCTATTGTTCGTTTACTACCAAATGTTATTTCTCAAGAAAAATCACATAAACGAGAAACATTTTCTACCGAATTATATGGAAAAGGGGAATATCCACAATTTACTCGTCCCAAAATTTGGCGAGGAATAGCAGTTCCAAAAGTCTTACTCTCTGGAAATCATGCCGAAATAGAACGATTTCAATTAGAAAATTTACAAAATTGTACTATTTTAGAAAAACATATTATTGTATTTCGAGAGAAATTTAAAAATAAACAAATATCATTAGCAAAATATATTTCGTATCCTCACAATAAAAACATAAAAGGCCTATCACTCCAATTAGTTCCATATATTTTAGAAGATAATTTACAT
>JALUEA010000096.1:2571-8904 GCA_027053135.1 Candidatus Altimarinota bacterium | reverse complement strand
CGCTGTGGTAGGAGGAGGTGTGTTACTGGCATCTGTATTTATTCCAGATTCTTTTATTTATCAGTATGGTTTAGATGATATGAATTATACTCAGGAAGAATGGAAAGAAATTACAAAGAAAAATTCTGATTTTTTAAAAGCACCATCAGCGTATACCGCTGTTCCGTCTCACACGAGTATGCCAACCGTAACGCCTCTTCCTCATTTTTCTGTTACGCCTTCAAAGAAACCGTATTCACGAAAAACATATGAGGTATATTTTGAAAAACTCAAAAAAAGAGCTCGTATTTTACAAGCGAAAAATAATCTTCTTGAAGAACCTATAGAAATAGATAATGTTGTATGGTGTTTGCAAAATATATCGTTTGAGAAATTTCAAAATTTTTCTGAAAGTCCAAAAAAAGCATTTAGTAATGCGTTAGGGTATTGTAGTTTTATAGATTTTTCGCAACAAGTACAAGATGCAATAGAAAGGAAAATGAAAGAAAAAAAGAAAAAGGAAGTACAAGCACGAGTTCATAGTTTTCATGGAGTAGTGGTTCCTCAGTCAGTAATTAATAGTGTTTTAAATATTGCGAATTGGGATAAACAAACGCGAACATTATTAGGAAATCAACAAAATATATATCATGATATTACATATCTTCATAATCCAGATTTAGATATTTTAGGAATTAAAGAATTAGTAGGTGTCGGTTTGTCAAAATATCCACATTCGAGTAGAAGTCGAAAAAAAAATTTGCGAAATGCAGCATCAAAACTTGATGGAAAGATTATTCATCCAGGAGAAACATTATCTATTGTGAATGCTTTGTCTCCGTTTAATTATAAAAATGGGTATGTAAATGGAATTATTATAAAAGATGGGAAAAATGTAACAGCAATGGGTGGGGGAGTGTGTCAGGCAGTAACAACTATGTTTCGGTCATGGCAAAATGCAGGGTTAGAAGTAGTGAAGTTTCAGCCTCACTCAAAATCTATTTCGTATTATGGTGGTATCGGTTTCGATGCAACAATGTTTAAATCAAATTGGAGTGGTGGAAATGTCGATTTATTATTGCGAAATAATTCTGACCATTCTATTCTTATAAAAGTTGTAGATTCAGATCCGTACCAAATGATATTTTTGTATGGAACACGAGATAGAAAAGTGGTGTTAAAGAGGTATCATTTTAGTCGGTATAAGGGAAATCAAGTGGCAAAGTGGAAACGGTCTATTCAGTATGGAAATGCAGGTGAATGGGTGAATGATTTTTTTCAAGAATGGCAAAAATTATATTAAAGGAAATTGTAGACATATATATAAAACATATGAGATACTGCAGGTATTCTAGTATGTTTTATTTTTTATACGATGTTTGGATCAATTGTAAAGTTTTTTTTGGAAAATAAAGCGTTATCGTGGCTTGTAATTGTTTTTATTATTGTTTCTGGAGGATTTGGTTTTTTTGGAATGCCGCAACAGTATAATCCAGAAGTAACACTTCCTGCATTTATGATTCAAACGCAATTTGCAGGAGCTACTGCTGAAGAAGTTCAAGAGTTTGTCACTGATGAACTTGAAGAAAAACTTGCAGAGATAAAAGGAGTAGATACGATATCTTCTCAATCATTTGAGGGAGGGCTGTCTGTGGTGAGAGTAGAATTTTTAGTAGGAGAAGATTTAGAAAAATCGAAAGTAAAAGTATTTTCTAAAATAAATGAAAATTTAGATTTAGCAAAAAATCCGAATATTTCCGCACCACTTATTAAAACTATTTCTCCAGATGATGTTGCTGTTGGAGTATGGGCATTAACATCAAATGTGTTTTCGGAGAATGTGTTGAGAGAAAAAGCAATTCGTATGAGTAAAGAATTGCAAAAAATAGAGGGTGTTGCCAATGTTATGGTTACTGGAGGGGAACGGAAAGCATTAAAAATTATTGTGGATCCTGAAAAATTAAAGTCTCAGAATTTATCATTAGATGAAGTTGCGACTGCTTTAAAAATGAATAATGGAAGAGCTATTGTAGGGAATTTACGGACGGATAAGTTTTTACATGAAATAGAGGTTGATACAAATATTCGTTCTGCAGAGGAAGCAAAAAATATTGTTATTGGAAATGGAATTACATTAGGAGATATTGCAACTGTTATGGAAGCATATACAGAAAAAACTTCGTATGTGCAACTGTATCATCAAAATCATATTCGGAATCAAGAAGCAGTGTATATTTCTATTGCAAAACGGAAAGGAGAAAACACATCTGATGTGATGGATCGGGCATTTAACAAAATAAAAGCACTTTCGGAAAAACAGGAAAATGCTGATATAACTATTACCAATATTCGAAATACTGCGAAAATTGCGAATGATGCAATTTTTGGATTAGGAACAAACCTAATACAAAGTATTGTTATTGTGATGTTGGTATTGATGGTCTTTTTAGGAGGACGAGCTGCATCACTTGTTGCTATAGCAATTCCACTTTCACTTTTTATGGTGTTTTTTGTGGGGTTAATGGGAGAGCAAACAATAAATAAAGTAACACTTTTTGCACTTATTTTATCATTAGGATTATTAGTGGATTCTGCAACAGTTGTTGTTGAGAATATTTATCGAAATATTCAAATGCAGGACGGACGAACAAAATTTCAAAAAATTGCTGATGCAGTGCAAGAGGTAGGAGTTGGATTATTATTATCAACACTCACTTCTGTTATTGTATTTTTACCACTTACACAAATTTCTGGAATGATGGGGGCATATATGGGACCTCTTGCTTTTTTTGTTCCTGCAGCTCTTGTTTGTTCATTGCTTGTTGCATATATTATTACTCCATTTTTATCGCAGTTTTTTTTCAAATGTGATGAAAAACAAAAGAAAAAAGATGTCGTACCCGAAAAAGTTATTCTCACTTCAGGAGAACAATTACCATCTGTTGATGCGATACAAAAAAAGCCTTCTGATACAAAAGAACAAGGATTTGAAAAGTTTCAAAATTGGTATGGGAGAAAAATTAAAAATATTTTAGAAAGTACGAGAAAACAAAAATTGATTATATATACAGTATTTCTTGCTATGTTTGGGGTGTTTATTTTTATTCCTTTGAAATTGGTTCATTTTCAGATGCTTCCAAAGGCAGATAATAAAACGCTCTGGGTAACAATAGATAAACAGGAAGGATCAAGTAGTGATGCAACACAAGATCTTGCATTACAGGTTCAAAATGCTATTGCGAAACTTGATGATATTGAAAGTATTATGCTTTTTACCGGTACTTCTCCTATTGTAGATTTTAATGGATTATTTCGAGGGTTTTCTGGGCGAACTGGTGAGCATCAGTCAAGTTTACTGGTAAGTTTTACTGATGATAAAGAAAAAACTTCTGAAGAGAAAGCAGAAGAAATTCGTTCAACAATTGCACCATTTCGAGTATCTGGGAATGCAACAATTCGAGTCGTAGAAGATCCTCCAGGTCCTCCTGTATTTTCTACTCTTGTTGTTCGTGTTATTTCAAATAGTACACAAGCACGAGAGAATATTCGGAAAGTAGTAGAAAAAATATTATATACAACAGATGGAGTTGTTGATATTGATTCTTCTCATCAACATTTATATCCACGATCAACATTGGTTGTTGATTATAAAAAAGCGAAATTAAATAATGTTTCTGCATATTCTATTTATAAAGCATTAGATTTAGCAGTTACTCCATCAATAATTTCTCGTTTTTCTACCGATCATGCAACAGAGCAATCGGTAATAGAGTTTTCTATTCCAAAAGAAAAACGAGAGCAATTAGGAGATATTCAAAAAATAGCAGTAAAAAATAGACTGGGACAAATGGTTCCATTATCTGCAGTAACAAAGGAAATAAAAACACATTCTGCACAAGTTTTATTAAAAAACGATCATAGAGCAGAATCAGAATTATATGCAGAAATGGAAAGCAGAAGTGTCGTGTATGCTATGATAGATGTTATGTTTGCACTGTACGATGATATATATAGTGATCGTATTTCTATTGAAAATTTTTCGTTGTATGGTATAGATTTAAAAGATAAACAAACAGGGGAAATGGTTCGCCTTGAGTGGGGTGGAGAATTTGAAATGACACTTGATAATTTTAGAGATTTGTTGATTGCATTATCTGTTGCATTTGCGTTAGTATATGCTATTTTAGTTGGGCAATTTCGATCATTTATGATTCCTTTATTGATTATGGCAACTGTCCCTTTAGCGTTTTTAGGAATTTTACCTGGATTTGCGGTGTTAGATGCTCTTAATGGAACATTTTTAACGGCTACTGCCCTTATCGGATTTATTGCATTACTGGGAATTGTCGTGAATAATGCAATTATTTATTTAGAATATTTAGAAATATTACGATCAAAAGGATATAGCATAAAAGATGCACTTATTGAGACGGGAAAGACTCGGCTCCGACCAATTCTGCTTACTTCAATGACCACAGTTCTTGGGTCTCTGACAATTGCAGGAGATCCTGTTTGGTCAGGATTGGCATGGTCGATTGTGTTTGGGTTATCGTTTTCTGCAATATTAACTCTTGGTATTTTTCCTATTCTCTATTACAGAACGCAAAAAGAAATATGGGAACGATAGATTTTTATTAGATTGTTTTTGCTTCTTTTATTGCATTTGAATTTTTGTTGGGAAGAATGTTTTTGAGGAGTTGTTGTATTTTAACTCCATCTAAAACAACCGAAAAATTAAAATATGGTCCACCAACTTCTGTGTCATTATGAACAATAAAGATTTGTATTGGACTGGTTGTATTTTGTACTTTTAGTACTTTTATTTTTAGTTTTCCATTATATTTATGAAGGATACTCTTTTTATTCGAAATATTTATATACATTTCTCCTGATGATGAAAATGTTATATCCTGTTTTGAAATATTGAGCCCATTTGAATTAAAGGCTTTGCTTCCGAGCATATTTTTTATGTTTTGTTGGTCTACATATTTTTTGAAATTAAGATTCTTTATATGATTAAGAACTTGGCTTGGTTGTGTGAGCTGTGGTAAGTGGGGAGGTTCTATATCTTTAGTGTTGGATTTCTTTTCTTTCTTTTGGGGAACTTTTTTTGTTTGAGGAGAAGGTTGTTCTGTAAAAAATTTTTCACCGTAGTGTCGTATGAATGCTTTTTTAATTTCATTCATAATTCCATTAAATCCTTCTCCTTTGTTATCTTTCAGGTTTATTTTTTTGGTGATATTATTGATTTTTTTAAATGTTTTCCATGCATTATCCATTTGTGGTCCCCAAAAAGAATCAACAGTAATAGTATTTCCTATTTTGCTGAGATATTTTCCCGTATTGGAAAATTTTAATGCTGTTTGTATTAATGCAATTTTTAGTCCGTCATTTCGTGGAGAAGAGTCATTTTTAATTTCGTCATATGCAAGAATTGCATCTTTACTATTTGTTATTGTTTTATATTTTTCTGGTATAGTAGAAATTTTTTTTGAAAGATTTTGTAATCGAGTATTACATTGATGAGACATGTTTTTTGTTTCAAGTTGTTGTGATAAAGATATTTGATCCCACTTTTCAGAAGAGAGTTGTGAGGCAATGTTTTTTCCACAACTTTCATTAAAGAGGAGTCTGTGTTCAGAAAAATGAAATATATTGTTTTGTTTGAATACTGTGTATATTTGAAACATTTTGAGAGTATTATATAATAATTATTATATTTTCTAGGCTAATTTGTAGAGTTTATCATAGGTAGCATAGTTTCATTTAGAGGAAAGAATACTTGGAAATTGCTTTTTTTTCCATCGATGTAGACATCACGAAATTCATTAAGATAATCTCCATATAATGTAATGGTGTGACCAGGGAATTTTTGTTGTAATTCAGTAAGTGTTCTCTGATATGTATTTTCTCGTTCATTATTAAATGTATATGGTTCAACATCCTGAGTATCCATACCTAATGCTTGTTTTATTCGAACGAATGCTCTTTGATTTACCTCTGTGTCGTTGAGAGTGTTTATAAAACCTTCAACAGAGTCCCAAGAAAAAGGAGTAGAAGGATATTTTTTTCTATCTTGAAGAGGAATAGGATTATTGAATAAGATACTAGGAGGAATATTTTTTTCACGACTAGGGAATAAAAGAGAGAGTCCTACTTCTTTCCCATTCACAAGAATTTTACGAGATCCGTTAGTGAAATTTCCACTTAAAGTAATCTTCACTTTTGGGAATTTTTGTTGTAATTCAGTAAGTGTTCTCTGATATGTATTTTCTCGTTCATTATTAAATGTATATGGTTCAACATCCTGAGTATCCATACCTAATGCTTGTTTTATTCGAACGAATGCTCTTT
>JALUEA010000096.1:0-2471 GCA_027053135.1 Candidatus Altimarinota bacterium | reverse complement strand
CTTTGATTTACCTCTGTGTCGTTGAGAGTGTTTATAAAACCTTCAACAGAGTCCCAAGAAAAAGGAGTAAAAGGATATTTGTTTTTATCTTGAAGAGGAATAGGATTATTGAATAAGATACTAGGAGGAATATTTTTTTCACGACTAGGGAATAAAAGAGAGAGTCCTACTTCTTTCCCATTCACAAGAATTTTACGAGATCCGTTAGTGAAATTTCCACTTAAAGTAATCTTCACTTTTGGGAATTTTTGTTGTAATTCAGTAAGTGTTTTATAATATGTATTTTCTCGTTCGTTATTAAACGGATATGGTTCAACATCCTGAGTATCCATACCTAATGCCTTTTTTATTCGAACAAATGCTCTTTGATTTACCTCTGTGTCGTTGAGAGTGTTTATAAAACCTTCAACAGAGTCCCAAGAAAAAGGAGTAAAAGGATATTTGTTTTTATCTTGAAGAGGAATAGGATTATTGAATAAGATACTAGGAGAAATATCTTTTTCACCAATAGGAAATAAAAGAGAGAGTCCTACTTCTTTCCCATTCACAAGAATTTTACGAGATGAATTACGAGAATCTCCAGAAAAGGTAATATTTTTATTGGGGAAGAATTTGGTAAAATCTTTTTTAATTTTATTAAATTTATTTTCTCGTTCATTTTCGATTTTGGCAGATAATTTATCTGTTTTATTCTTGATATCTTGATATAAAGTATTTTTTTCAATATCCCGACTATTTGGAATCTTATATGGATCAGTATCAGTATTGGTATGGGAGGATTCTGATAATAAAAAGAGTACTTTATTTTCGTTTCTATGTATACTATTCATAGTGTTTATATGTGTATATGTTATGATCATAGGACAATAGGAAAAATGTAATATTATCAATACATTATACCATAAATATATTTAATATACAAACATATTTTTTATACCTTTTCCTAATTTTTTTTTATCAATTTGTTCTTGAAGATTAATTTCTTCTTCGGTTTCTTTATTGAGAAACCGTACTCTTTTATCTTTTCTCCACCATGTTAATTGGCGTTTTGCATAGTTTCGTGTGTGTTGTTTCATTTTATCTTTGAGTTCTTCTAAAGAAATTTCTCCATTTCTATATTGAATATATTCTGGGATACCGTGCGCTATAAATCCACAGTCATTATGGTTTATATCGGTAAGATTTGGGCGTGATTTATATCCTGTGTGTTTATTTGATATTGGGGTATTATGAAGAAATTTTTTTGCAAATGTTTCTGCTTCTTGTAAAAAGCCATTTGCAAACATTATTTCGTTTCGTTTATTGATGCGTTCATATAATGTATCGCGTTTCCATGTGACTCCCATCATAAAAAAAGTATAGGGAGATTTTGATTCTGTAGCGTATTGTGTTTTACTTCCAAGTGTTTCACAGATTTCTAATGCACGAATTAAATATTTTTTATTTTTTCCAAGTTTTTTGGCTTGGAGAGGATCTTTTTGGAGTAATTCTTCATAGAGTTCATCTTTTGTTTTTTTGTTGTAGAGTGCTCTAAATGTTTCATTTGGTGCAACTCCTAGTGTAAAATTTTTTGTAAGAGCGTCTATCCATAGTCCTGTTCCTCCACAGATAATAACAACGGATTTTCGTGCGTGAATTTCTTTGATTTTTTCGAGTGCATCTTTTTTCCATTCGGCAACATTATATGTTTTTTCTGGGCTTACATATTCAAAAAGATGATGAGGAATATTTTGTCTTTCTTCTCGTGTAGGAACAGCAACAGTAATAGGTAAATCAGTATAAATTTGACGAGAGTCAGCATTGATAATTTCAGCTGGGATTCCTTTGCTCAGAAGAAATTGTGCAAGTTCAATAGAAGTTCCTGTTTTTCCACTTGCTGTTGGTCCTGTGATAACAATGATTCCTTTTGTATTTTTCTTGAGCCAATTATATATTTCATTTTTGTAATCCCACATATGTTGTTTGTTTAGTTGCAATTGATAGCATTTAATTTTTCAACTCGTCGTTGATGTCGTCCGCCTTCAAATTGTGTTGTCAAAAAGGTATCAATAATATTTTTTGCATCTTCTATATCAATCACGCGTGCACCTAATGCAATCATATTTGCATCATTATGAGCTCGTGCCATTTCTGCATAATGTGAATTTACACAGTGAGCACATCGAATATTTTTTACTTTATTTGCAGATATTCCAATTCCTAATCCTGTTCCACATATAACAATTCCAAATGCTGAATTTTCTTTTTTTGCATTTTGTGTTGCAACTTTTCTTGCACACGCTTCTCCAAAATCAGGATAATCTACTGATTCTGGTCCAAAACTTCCCACATGTTCTACTTCATAATTTTTTTCTTTTAGATATGTAATGAGTGTTTTGGCATATTCTGGTCCTGCATGGTCGTTTCCTATAAAAATTTTACGCATAAAATAAAACAGTAAAAAAATACATATGTATTTATAAAAACTATAT
>JALUEA010000095.1 GCA_027053135.1 Candidatus Altimarinota bacterium | reverse complement strand
AAAGAAAGCTGCACCCTTAAAATTCATTGTCACCCATGTAATTTTACCTTTGGAGGACAAGCAATGTTTAAAGAATACCTGACATCTATAGGAAAAAAAATGAACGCATCATCTCGAATGAGACACAAAAGAAATGAAGAAAATATCATTCCCATTGATACCAAAAAACAGGTTTCTCATGCATTGCAAACCATGAAAAGTTTTTCTGATTTTTTCTAACATTCCACCATACTCTTTCTCTTTTTTCTCTTTTTTCTTTTTTTTCTCTTTTTTTCTTTTTTCGTATCACTATGAAACACACCGTATTATCACTTTTTGCTCTTCCCTTTATTCTTCTCATCTCTGGATGTGAAGCTATTGATTCTGCACAAGAAATAAAAAAAAATGTTGAAAACCAAGTTGCGGAAATTACGAATAATATTACTCGTATTCAACAAAACCTCGAACAAAAAAAAGCAGAACTCGATCAAAAAATTCAAGAACTCAAAGAAGCACAAGAAGCACTTGCAAAACTTTTTGGAGACACCTCTTCTGACGCAAAAATAAAAGAAGCATCACTTCAACAAAAAATTACACAACTTCAACAAGAAACAACACAAATACAAACAGAAGTCTTAATGGATAATCAAAATATAGAAATTTTACAAGAAAGTAAAAAAGCCGAACAAGAGTCGGCTTCATCAAATGATATATTTTCTATTGAATAAAATCACACTTACACTTCAATACTTCCTTCAAATACTATTGCACTTGGACCTGTCATAAAAATATTTTGATTTTCATCTTGGGTAAAAAACAGTGTTCCTCCTGGAACAACAATTTCAACTTTTGTCTCGTTTCCTTCTTGTATTTCGGGATACTTTTTTTGTATATGCGCAAAACTTGCACTTGCTCCCGTTCCACACGCAAGTGTTACTCCAGCCCCTCTTTCAAAAGTAGATACTTGAAACTTTTTCTTTTGTATATCAAGTGGCGTTACAAAATTAACATTTACTTTATTCGGATAACACTCAATAGCATTTTCTACCCTTTCCCCAATATGATGTATACTGTGAGCAACCTCTTCTGTATTGGGAAAAAATCCAACCGCATGAGGGTTCCCCATCGATGCAAAATGCCATTCTTTTCCCTCTAACGATACAGTCTCTCCTTCTTTTTTCTTATAATCATCCTTATGAGAAAACTGTGCTTTTCCCATATTAACCGTAAAGTTATCACACTTCTCATCAACCAATACTGGCTTTATTCCAGATCGTGTTTCTACCATAATTTCAGACTTCGTACAGTTCCAAAACTGTTTCGCAAAATGCGCTGTAACTCGTACACCATTTCCACACATTTCTGCTGTTGTCCCATCTGCATTATAGTAATTCATAAAAATATCAGCCGTCTCCTTATTCTGTTCTTCAAAATACTGTTCCATCAAAATCACTCCATCTGCACCAATCCCAAAATGCCGATCACATATAAACTGAATTTGTTTTGCCGTTAAAGAAATACGCTTATCACTATTATCAATACACACAAAATCGTTTCCTGCCCCATGCATTTTTACAAACTCTATCTTCATACTTCTTATCTTAAAATTTTATAAAATTTTCTATTATTTGCTCATATGTCTGCCGTTTTTTCGTAAGCATGATCTCTCCATTTTCTTTTACTAAAACCTCACATGCATTCTCTCGCAAATTATAATTTGAACTCATCGTTGATCCATACCCTCCCGCAACTAAAATTGCTAATAAATCTCCTTCTTCTGCTTTTTGAAGATCTATATCACTATTAAAAATATCACATGTTTCACATACATTTCCTGCAACCTGTACCTTTTCTGTTTCAACATCTGTTCCCATTTTTGAAACATTTATTACATGCTGATACGCTCCATACATAGCAGGACGAATTAAATGATGAAACCCTGAATCTGTTCCTAAAAATGTAATCTCTTTTGATTTTCGCGTTGTTACTTTCGTTACCAAGACTGTTGATTGAGATATTAAAAACTTTCCTGGTTCTATACGAATTTCAAGATCTGTATTCTTTGAGTCTTCTAACTTTTTCTCTAACGCACTTGCAAAATCCTGTAAATTAATTTCTTTTTTATCGGGATGATACTGAACTCCAAACCCTCCTCCCATATCAATAAACTGAATATGAGAAAACTGATGAGAAATTTCTAATAATAAATCAAAGGCTTCTGTAAACTCTTTTGCCGAATAAAACCCTGACCCTAAATGACAATGAATTCCAACTAACTTCAAATTATACTGCGAACAAATATTCTGTACTTCTGGAATATCATCAAAGACTATTCCAAACTTACTTTCATTTTGCCCGGTTGTAACTTTATCAAATTCTCCAACTCCAATATTTGGACTTAAACGCACCGACACACTTTTCCCTGGAAACATTTTTCCAAACCGTTCTAACTCTGATATACTTCCCAAATTTTGTAACACTCCCTGCATTCCAACATACTTTATTTCTTCAT
>JALUEA010000094.1 GCA_027053135.1 Candidatus Altimarinota bacterium | reverse complement strand
GTATAGTTACAAAACAATACATTATAAAAATCATCTCATTTTTTCAGCATATCCCTATAATAAAGTTTTTTTTCATCGTAAAATATAATACAATGACGCGAATAGTATAACTCTTTAACCAAACCACATGTTCTTAAACAAATGGATTGAAAAACTTTTTTTAGGAGACCCAAAATCTGCTGATTTAAAACGCTTACAAAAAATTGTAGAAAAAATCAAACAACAAGAAGAACATCTTCAAACCATTTCTGATATAGAATGGAGCCAAGAAATAACACAATTAAAAGGAAAAGATTTCCATGAATCACAAGAACTTCTTATCAGAATGCTTGCTGTCGCGATGCATGCCTGTAGACGACTCGTAGGAGAAAAATACGAAATAATGGGAACGGAAGAAACGTGGAACATGATACCATACGATGTTCAATTAGTAGGAGCATTAGCTCTTCTCGAAGGGAAAATTGCAGAAATGAGAACAGGAGAAGGAAAAACACTTGTCGCAGGACTTGTTGCATCTGTTGTAGGATTTGCACAAAAAGGTATTCATGTTGTAACAGTCAATGATTATCTTGCCCAACGAGATGTTGAAACCAATATGCCTCTTTTTGAAACACTTGGGTTATCTACTGGAGTTATAATTAATAAAACACCAACCAAAGAACGAAAAGAAGCATATAATGCCGATATTACCTATGGAACAAATAACGAATTTGGATTTGATTATCTCCGAGATAATATGGCTCAACGAACTGAAGATCTTGTTCAAAGAGACTTATATTTTGCCTTAATTGATGAAGTGGACTCTATTCTCATTGATGAATCACGAACTCCATTAATTATCTCAGCTCCAAGTGGTGAATCAACTGAAAAATATACATTATACGCACAACTTATTCCAAAACTTACAGAAGGAAAACATTACACAATTGATGAAAAACAAAAATCGGCAATTCTGACAGAAGAAGGAATTGCAAAAATGGAACAGTTACTCGGAGTAAAAAATATCTATACAGAACGAGGATTTAAAGAAGTACATCATATTGAACAAGCGTTAAAAGCACATGCCTGTTTTAAACGAGATACCGATTATGTAGTTCATCCAGAACATGGAGTGGTTATTGTAGACGAATTTACCGGACGACTTATGCCAGGAAGACGGTTTTCTGCAGGATTACACCAAGCCCTCGAAGCAAAAGAAGGAGTTGAAGTAAAACAACAATCAAAAACCATGGCATCAATAACATTCCAAAATTATTTTCGACTATATTCGCATTTAGCAGGAATGACCGGAACCGCTGAAACAGAAGAAGAAGAATTCGAAAATATTTATTCTCTTTCTGTTTTACCAATTCCAACAAATAAGCCAATTCAACGAATCGATCATGGAGATGTGGTATATAAAACAGAAAAAGGAAAATTTAATGCGATCGCAAATCTTGTTCAAGAAAAAGTACAAAAAGGACAACCTGTATTAATTGGAACTGCATCAATAGAAAAATCAGAACAGTTATCAAAAATATTGCATCAAAAAGGAATTAAACATGAAGTCCTTAATGCAAAACACCATGAAAGAGAAGCGGAAATTATTGTAAATGCTGGACAAAAAAATGCCGTAACAATTGCAACAAATATGGCAGGGCGAGGTACTGATATAAAACTCGGAGAAGGAGTACAAGAACTCGGAGGATTATTTATTCTGGGATCTGAGCGGCATGAATCTCGAAGAATTGATAACCAGTTACGAGGTCGATCTGGACGACAAGGAGACCCAGGAGAAACCCAATTTTTTGTTTCACTTGAAGATAATTTAATGCGAATTTTTGGTGGAGATCGAATGATTTCTATGATGAATACCTTAAATATTCCTGAAGATTTACCTATCGAAAATAGTTTTATTACCAAAGGCATAGAAAACGCTCAAAAACGAGTAGAAGGAGCTCATTTCGATCGTCGAAAACATGTCCTGCAATACGATAATGTAATGAACAAACAACGAGAAATTATTTACGGAAAACGAAAAATTTTACTCGGAAAAACTGATATAAATGGAGAATTTCTTGAAATGATCAGAGATGAAGTAGATAATTTTGTAGATGTGTATACTGCGAACAGAGAAAGTCACAAATGGGATATAAAAGAAATTTATAATGAAATATCTTCATTTCATAAAGATGAAAACAAACTTTCTTTAGATATGCTAAAACAATGTGAGTCTACTGATGAAATAAAAATTGTAACAACAAATTACCTTACTGAAGCCTACAATGAAAAAATAACATTATTTGTTGATCATACAGCTCTTGAAAATGTTTTAAAACAAATCTCTTTACGAGTCATTGATACACTCTTTATAGAACATATTCAATCAATGACAGATCTTAAAGAACAAGTATCTCTTCGAGGATATGGACAACGAGACCCTCTTATGGAATATAAAAAAGAAGCCTTTCATTTATTCAAAAAATTATTACATGATATTCGAAAACAAAAACTTTCAATGTTTTTCCATATTCAAATTCAACCATCACAACCAAATCAAGAACCAATCCCTTTTTCTGAACAACCTCAACCGCTTGAGACCAATGCTACAGCAATTCAACATAACCTTGAATCAGATATTTCAGAAGATCTTACAAAAGAAGAAAATAATCATTCCGTTGTACTCACAAAAACAGAAAAAGAAGCACGCCACCAAAAACGAGCAGAACAAGCACGAAAATCAGGAATTACCTTAATAAAAGCAGATGATAATATAAAAACCAAAAGCGTCGGAAGAAATGATCCATGCCCGTGTGGAAGCGGGAAAAAATATAAAAAATGTTGTGGATAAAAAGAAATATATGCTACTGTAACAATACAAACTCGTAATTTTACCTTCGCATTATGGATATAATGAATATGTTTAATCCAAATTCTTGTAATATCAATGGAATGAACGGATCAACACAATGGACATGGGATGAATATTTTAAACAAAAAGAAAAAATTGAAAAAGAAGGTGGAAAAATATACCTTCTTGATATGATAAATCATCCTGTAGAAGGATCAACGCCTATTTCAAATGAAATTTTTCAAAACCAACCTGATGGAACATATTTTGTTCTCTATTGCCATTCTGGAGGATCTTCTGGATATTTGCAAAAACAACTGACTCCACAGTTTCCACAACACCATATTATAAATTTAACAGGAGGAATTGGAGCATATCCATCAAAATAAACAAAAAAATACCCTATAACGAATGTATAGGGTATTTTTTTTGTTCTCCATTTTTCTTTTTTTCTCCTCTACAACAACTCAGATTTCCGAATTTCACTAAATCCATACTGTTTCTCAAGAACAGATCCTATTTCTAAAACATTTTTTTCATCAAACGCTTTTCCTAAAATTTGAATTCCTGCTGGTAACCCATGAACTTTTTCTGTTGGAATTGATAATCCACAAATTCCCGCAAGATTCGCAGTAACCGTAAAAATATCAGCCAAATACATAGCTAATGGGTCTGATGTTTTTTCTCCTATATTAAAAGCAGAAAAAGGAGTAACGGGAGCAACTATAACATCAACTTCAGCAAATGCTTTTTCGTATTCTTGTTTTATTAACGTTCGGACCTTTGCAGCTTTCACATAATACGCATCAAAATACCCTGCAGAAAGCGTATATGTTCCCATCATAATTGCTCGTTTCACCTCAGGACCAAGAAACTCACTTCGGGTTTTCGTATATTGTTGATATAAATCATTCACATCAGCAGTCTTTCCAAATCGAATCCCATCGTAGCGAGCAAGATTTGTTGATGCTTCCGCTTTCGCCAATAAATAATATGTTGGAATAGCATATTTTGTAAGAGGTAAAGAAATCTCTTTTACCGTCCCTCCAAGATCTTTTATTACCTGAATTGTGTGTTTAAAAGATTGTTTTAAATCAGCATCAAACCCATCTGCATCAATAAACTCTTTTATAACACCTATTGTTTTTCCTGATAAATCAGAAAGCTGTAATTGAGAATACGAATCAACTGAAACATCAACCGTTGTAGAATCTTTTTTATCATGCCCAGCAATAACTTCTAAAACTTTTGCAACACAATCAACGGTTGGTGCTATTGGCCCAACAGAATCGAAACTTGACGCATACGAAATAACTCCATACCGAGATACACGACCATATGATACTTTTAAACCAGTTACCCCACAAAAATTAGAAGGTTGTCGAATAGACCCTCCTGTATCTGTTCCTATAGAAAACAATCCAAAATATTTTGCCACACTCGCTGCAGACCCTCCAGAAGATCCTCCTGGAACTTTTTGTGTATTCCATGGATTTTTTGTAACTTGTAATGCCGAGTTTTCACAACTCGACCCCATAGTAAATTCATCAGTATTAACTTTTCCTAACAAAATTGCCCCTGATTGTTCTAATGCCTCTGCAACCGTTGCATCATACGGTGCAACATAATTTTCTAAAATTTTTGATGCTGCTGTATTCTTCAATCCTTTTTTAGAAACAACATCTTTTAAAGAATATGGAATTCCTGCTAATGGTGCGGAAAAATCTCCTGATTCGTCTAACTTTCTTGCTGATTCTCGAGCAGAATCAAAACATGTTTCTAAATATGAACCAATACGTTCATCTGATTCTTCTATTCTATGTATAAATACATTTACCAATTCTAAAGCTGTTATTTTTTTATTTCGCAACATTTCCTGTGCTTCAGCAATAGTTGTTGGAAGAGATAGTGTTTTTGTCATAAATATATAAAAGTGTCTATAAAAAGTACTACATAACTGCAGAAACAGCAATTTGTGTTTTCACTTTTTGCTGAGGAGAACATTCAATAAGGCTATCTGAATCAAAAGACTCTTCTCTATCTTCTCGTACAACATTTTCTAATCCTGTAATTTGTGCCGTTGGTTCAACACCATTGGTATCTACTTCTGATAATACTTCAAAAAAACCCAGGATATTTGAAAACTCTTCTTGATATTCCTGTACTTCTTGCTCTGTCAATGATAACCGAGACAATCCTGCTATTTTAATAATATCTTCTTGTGAAATCATACAACATATTTTTAAAAATCTATTTCTTTCGGTATATATAAACTCCGCGTATCTACATTCCCCAAAGCTCTCTGCAGTGAATAAAAAAGATCCGAATTTTTTTCTTCTAAATGATGCAACAACTCTTTCATTTCATATCGTACATGAGGCATTCGTATTCCAGGAGTTACCATACCAGGACACATTTCATCTCCTGATGCTGGAATATTATTACGTTTTCCCGCTTCTGCAATACTACGCTCTCGAACATACGCTAATGGTCGAATGATAACATCTCCATTTTCCGCGGTGTATTTAGGAGCCATTGACCGAATAGTTCCATTATACATCATACTCATCAATAGCGTTTCAACAGCATCATCCAAATGATGTCCCAATGCTATTTTATTACACCGAAACTTCTTTGCTGCACCCGATAAATTTCCTCGTCGCATTCGTGAAAAAAAACTACACAACGATGACCCTTTATTCATCTTCGTCTTTGCTAAATCAAATACTCCTGTATCAACAAACTCATGAGGAATATTATATGCATCAAAATGTGCTTTTTGTGGCGAAAAATCTTCACCCATCCCATACAAAATTGTAACCGCTTGAAATGTAAATTTTATAGGAGAGTGTTTTTGCAAATATTTAAAAATATGTGCTAAAAGTGTTGAATCTTTCCCTCCACTTAATCCAAGTAAAATATGATCTCCTTCTTCAATCATATTAAAATCTTTTATCGCTTTTCCTACTTGCTTTAAAATTTTTTTAGGAATCGTAATTGGATCAAGATCATGTTCTGTATAAGATTTCGCAGATTGTGTAGTTTCAGACATTTCTATTATTTAAAATTATGCCGTTTCATTATAAACATGAATATCTCTTTGTGGATACGGAAACGAAATCTTTTCTGCATCAAATCGTTCTTTGATCATTTCTAATAATTCAAACCGAACATCCCAATAATCATCTCTCTTTACCCATACTCGAAACGCAAGATCAACAGAACTTGCTCCTAAATTGGAAAGAGCTATAGTTGCTTCTTTTTTATCAATAATTTTTTCATACGTATCAACAATATCTTGCAACACAGACTTCGCTTTTTTCAAATCATCATCATACCCAATTCCTATCACTAAATCTATTCGACGCATTGCATTTGCTGAATAATTTATTATAGAAGATTTTGAGCTTTCTGAATTTGGAATAATAATTGTTTTATTATCTGGCGTGTGCAAAATAGTATTAAAAATTTGAATTTCTTTTACTGTTCCAGAATACCCTGCAAACTCTACGAAATCTTCAACCTTAAACGGACGAAACAACAGCAACATTACTCCTCCTGCAAAATTTTGAAGTGTCCCTGATAATGCCATACCAATAGACAACCCGGCAGCTCCTAATATAGCAACAAATGAAGTTGTTGGTATACCAAGATATGTTACCATTGAAAGTATCAATAAGATTTTTAAAATATTTGATACAATACTTGTTAAAAACCCTGTAAGGGTTTTATCAAATTGTCTTTTTGTAAAAATTCTTTTTAAAAAATCAACAAAATTTGCAATTAATTTAAACCCTATATAAAGGACTAAAACACAAACGACAAGTTTTATACCCGATTCTATTATAGTCGGTATATACTCTCCTACATTAAAAGATTTCCAAAAATGAGGATCTATAATATTGGGTATATTTGTAGATTCTACAGTATCAGTCCCTGTTAAAAGTGTATTTTCTTCCATTATTATATTACATTAAATACTATTCATTGTAGAGTATACAATTTTCAAATGAAGAAAACAATTCAATTCCACTATAAATACAACTATTTTTACCGTATAATATGATATTATACCCTCATTTTACCCAGTGTTTTATGATTCTCAACAAAAATATAACATCTCTTTTATCTCCAAAATCTATTGTTGTTATTGGAGCTTCGGAAACAAAAGGAAAAATTGGAAACATACTATTACATAATCTTCAGATACCCCCAAAAAATCATAAACTTTTCGCCATTAACCCACATGGAGGAAAAGCGTATAATATCCCTTTTTCAAAAAAACTATCAGAATTACCTGAAGTTCCAGATCTTGCCATTATTGCAATTCCTGCAAAATTTGTTCCTCAATCAGTAAAAGAATGTGGAGAATTTGGAATACAAAATATCGTTATTATTTCAGCTGGTTTTAAAGAAACAGGAAACACGCAATTAGAAGAAATTCTTATACGATATATACAACAATACAATCTGAATGTACTTGGACCAAATTGTCTTGGATTTATCAATGTACATAACAATATCAATGCATCATTTGCATCATCGAAACCTCTACAAAAAGGAAATATCGCTCTTATTTCACAAAGTGGAGCTATGGCTGTTGCTATGATGGACTGGGCAAATAAAGAACATATTGGATTTTCAAAAGTTGTTACTATAGGAAATAAATCAGATATAAATGAAAATCATTTTTTAGAATACTTCGCAAATGATCCTGAAACAAATGTAATAGTTTTATATCTTGAAAGTATTGCAAATGGAAAAGAATTTTTCCGTATCGCTTCAAAAATATCAAAGAAAAAACCAATTATTATGGTAAAATCTGGAATTTCAATAAAAGGATCCATAGCAGCTGCTTCACACACAGGAGCATTATCTGGAACGAAAGAAATACTTGAAACAGCACTTTTACAAGCAGGAATACATTCAACTCATTCATTACAAGAAATGTTTTTGCTCTCAAAAATGTTTTCATATTTTCCCCAACAAACAATATTTCCCAAAAAAATCACTATTATCACAAATGCCGGCGGACCAGCTGTCATGGCGGTCGATAATGCAGAAATTTTTAATATTTCATTACAAGAATTTTCAAAACACCAACAAGAAACATTACTTCAAAATATCCCAAAAGCCTCGAGTTGTAAAAATCCAATTGATATATTGGGCGATGCGACAAGTACACGATATACACAAATTTTAGAAAACCTAAAAACTGTTGAAACAAATGAAAATAATCGGTCAGTGTACTTAATTCTCCTTACACAACAGTCCATGACCGATTCAATACAAATAGCAAAATCAATAAAAACATTTCAAGATAATAATCCAAAACAGATTGTGATGACTTCTTTTATGGGCGGAGAAGATGTTATTCCTGCACGAGAATTCTTACAAAAATCTCAGATAATACATTTTGATTATCCAAGAGAAGCTCTTGCAAGCTATGCTCATGTGTTACAACATGAAAAAAGAAAAAAAAGTAAAGAAGAAACAGACCGTAATACCGACCAAAAACTCTCTCCAAAACAAAGAAAAATAATACAGGATGTTTTACAAAAAGAAAAAAGAGAAAAAAGAGAAATGTGTTCACAAAAAACCGTAAGTCTTCTATTTGAAAACTACAATATTCCATTTGCTCAAGAATTTTTATGCACATCAAAAAACGATATAGCACATTATTGGCAAAAGATTAGAGAAAAAGAAAACAATAGCACAATAGTAATGAAAATATCTTCACCTGATATTCCTCATAAAACAGATATAGGAGGTGTAATACTAAACATACAATCTCTCAAAGAAGCAGAAAATGCATATGATACAATTCTCAAAAATGTATCTACATCACTTCCAAATAGCAAAATAGATGGTATAACACTTCAAAAAATGATAAACCCAAATGCAAAAGAAGTATATGTTGGATTTACACGAGATAAAGTCTTTGGAGATGTAATATTAGTAGGATACGGAGGTATTTATTTAAATATTTTTTCAGATATTTCTCGTCGTATTCTTCCTATTTCAAAAAATGAAATACATACTATGATAAAAGAAACAAAATTTTATCCCCTCCTAAAAGGAACAAGAGGAGAAAAAGGAGTAGATATGAAAAATCTTATTGAAAATATTTACACCCTAAGCCTTCTTTTCAGAGAAAATAAAGA
>JALUEA010000093.1 GCA_027053135.1 Candidatus Altimarinota bacterium | reverse complement strand
GTATTATTTTTCGTATTTTATCGTGTGTTTTGATAAATCGTCTTTTTTCTATCTCGTGTATTTTTTGTTCAAGTGTTTGAGGTGTTTTGTTGTCATGTATATCTTGGTGTTTCGATTCAGTTATTTTCTTTTTAATCATTTTTGCAAATTTTTCTCCATCTTCTCTTGCTTTCTGCATTCCAATTTTTATACCTTCTCTTGTAATGTGGAGTGTTTTTTGTGTTACATTTTTTGCATGAGTAGATACAGTTTTGAGGGCAGATGGATTTTCCTTTAGTTTTGAATAGAGTGTTTTTGTGTTGTGATATACTCCTTTTAGTATCCACTTTGGAGTTTCATAAAATGTTAATACAGTGGGTTTTGTAGTAGCGTATCGAAGGGTAGTTTGTATTAATCCAGGATTTCCTGCTCCCAGAACAGAATCTAATGCTTTTACACCACCTATAAATAAAACAGGTGCAGCTCCTTTGGCAATAGCATCTGGATCGACATAATATTTCCCATTTTTATCTTTTCCCCATGAGTTCCAAAGTGTTTCAACAAGGAGTTTATCTGCTGTAGACCAGAGTACTTGTCCTTGGAACATTACAAATGCTTTTCCTGATTCTACTACAATAGAAAATATATCAGGATTTCCTAATTTGTCTTGGTTTCTTTGGGTAATTGCTTTTCCAAGGCTGAGAAAAAACTCTGGGGTAAGAAGTTTTGTGTCACCATTGTTTTTGAGATTTGCTTTCTGTTCTTGGAGTAATTTGTATACAGGATCGTTTTTATTAAATGTTTTTTTTGATTTCCAGTCATCTAAAAGAGATTCCATTGTTCCTATGGCAATTTCATTTGATTGATCTGTAACAGCGTTCCAAAATATTTCAGTAATATTTCTTCCAATATCGTCTGCATATTTATCAAAAGTATCATCAGGGACATTGGGGGGGATTCCAATTTTATAATTTGTACCATCTTCTGTGGTAAATACTAATGATGCCCCCTCTTTTTCAAGGTGATAATTTCCTAATGTTTTTAAATGTGTTGTTAATGCGTTATAGAGTTTTTCTGTATATCCTACAGTCCCATATTGCTGTACTGCATTTTTAATTTTTTGTGCGAGTGCAATAGTTTGTGTAATTTCTGTATGTGGTTTGTAATACGTTAAAAGAGAGATAAGGTTATCCATTCCTTGTGTTATAATGGATATTTTTTTCTTTTCTCTATACTGTTGTATTTCTTCTGGTGTTTTTTTAATTGCGTTATTTTGTTCTATAACATCTTGTACTAGTCCAGGAAATTGTAGGTCATCAATATGTAATGTATATGAATTATTTTTTTCTTTGTGGGACCATACTTCATACCCAGCATCGCGTGCTCTTGTTGCTAATATTTTAAAGTCTTTTGAAGAAAGACTTATTTTATTATCAATAAGAGAAAGGTTGTTTTGTGCGTCTTGTAGTGTCTGAAGCATTTTTTGTGCTTGTTCTGTTACTAATGGATGTTTTGTTGCTGTTTGAAGGGTTTGTAAATTTCGAAGTATTGTTGCGATATTCTCTTTTTTTATGAGAACATCATTTTCTTTCATTATCTGACTCTGTACTTCTTGTGCTATAGGGTTTGTTACTTTTTTTATAATATTTGTTGTTGTATCTGTTACTATTTTTTTTCCTGTTTCTACAAGGTTTTTTCCTTTTTGTGTTAAAAGATGATCCCAAAATCCATCAGGGAGCTTTGATAATCCAAAAGCTGCAGATGCAAGAAGAAGGAGTTTCCCCCAGTGTTTGTGTAAAAAACTTTCTTCTGGAATTTTTTCTTTTATTTTATTTCGTATGGTCTGTGTTGTTGGTTTTGTTTTTTCTATAATAAAATCGGTTGTTTTTCTTACCACTTTTCTTCCGAGCCACCATGCACCAGCTAATCCAATAATACTTCCTATTCCTGTGATAAGTTTTTCACTTGTAGATGTGCGTTTATCGGTTAAAAAATGGTGAATATTGTCTGCTCCAACTTCTATAAGGTTTTTTGTATCAGAAAAAACATTTTTAACTGTTGTATTAAAATTTCCTGTTTTGCTGTATTCATGTATAGATTTTCCAACTACTCCTGCTGCAAGTGTTAATGGAACTGCTTGCCATGATGGAAGTTTTTGACTCGCTATAAAAGTAAGAGCTGAAGCAAGAGTTGATGCGGTATCGTGTGATTCTTCTTGTTGAAGGGAAGATAAGAGGGGAGCGTGTTTTTTGGGACGGAGAAGGTCAATGGTGTAATTTGTTATTTCATTGACATATTTCCCCCAATGTTGTTGTACAATATAAGCAGAAGATCCTATCGGAGGGTTTGGTATATTGTATAGTTCAGATATAATTGTAAGATTTTTGGTAATATTAGGAGATAGGGGAATTTTAGAGAGAGTGTTTATATCAAAAACATATGTTTGTATATTTTGGAAATTTGCTTCTCTGCTTTCTTGTGGTGAAAATTGTTGATGTATATATTTGGTAAGCGCAACAGTTGTTCCTATACTTAAAAAATTTAATATTTCTGTTTGTTTTTGTTTTTTTTCTTGTGTTTGGGGAACTTCTGTTTGCCATGCTTTGTTTGAATCTATTATATCTAATTGTTTTTTCATTGTGG
>JALUEA010000092.1 GCA_027053135.1 Candidatus Altimarinota bacterium | reverse complement strand
GTATATAAATTGTTTTTCTGTTTCTGAATGAAGTATACAAAATTTTATTGTAATTTGCTATTTATTTCTAAAAATAATGTATCGTAATCTCGTGATCCTTTATATTCTTCTCCGTTAATGTAGAGAGTAGGAGTTCCTCTAAGGTTTCGTTTTACACCTTCTTGTTTATGATTTTTTATAATAGGATCGGTTTTTTTCTCATTAAAACACTTTAAAAATTCTTCTTGTTGTTTTGGAGAAAAATGTAATGTTGGATTTTTTCGGGCATTTCTATAAAAATCTATAGACAGTTTTTTTTCGGTAAATGCAAGTTGTAAGAATTCTTCTCGTGCGGTCTCTCCTCCTACAAGTCGAGCACATTCAACTGCTAATGATCCTGCATATGCATATTTATGGATTTGTTCTAATGGGAAGTGATTGTATCGAAATTCAACATTTTTATTTGTTTTGAACGCTTTTTTTAATTGTTCGTATGTTGGTGCAAATCGTCGACACGCAGGACATTCTACATCTGAAAATTCTTCAACAACAACTTTACCTGTTCCTTCAAATGATTTAGCAAAATCTTGAGAATATGCTTTTGTTTTTTCAGTAAGAATACTTGTATCTTGGTCCGTAAGGTTACAACCAGAGAAAAAAAAGAATGAACTTAAGAGTGTTGTGCTTAGGGCTACCGTATATCGATTATATTGCATAAAAATAATAGTAAAAATTAAAATCAAATGAATGTAATGTATAGTGTCCTCTTTTTCTTTGTTTTGTAGAATGTATTCTAGTATAGAATAAAAATATTTGGAACTAGATTATTTATTATTTTTCTTCTATAAGAAGTATTCCTTTTTGTACCGTAAAGGTTTGGTATTTTGTTTCAAGTTTTTTTCCAGAAATATTATCTTTTTGTGTTTTGCGTAAAAAGAAGAGGAATGTTCGAAAAAATGTTCGAGAGAATGCTTTTTTAATAAGTATGTTTCGTAAAATCTCGGCTTGTACTTCATTTATGAGGTGTAGATATTGTGATATTACAAATCGAGGCTGGTCTAAAAATTCTTTTGCTTGAAGAGTGATATCATTTTCTAAAGTGCGAAATTGCTTTGCTTGTAAGTATAAATGTTCTTGAATATTTGGAAATCGTGTTTCGAGAAGAGGAAATACTTCGTTTCGTATAAAATTTCGCGTAAATACAGTATTGGAGTTTGAAGAATCAATACAATATCTATGGTTCTGTTGTTGTAAAAAATCTATAATTTCAGATTTAAAAATATGTAATAATGGACGAAATATATTTCTTTTTGTATCGTATTCAGTAATTCCAGAGAGGCTTTTAATGCCTCCACTTCGAAAAAATTGGAGGAGAACTGTTTCTGCAACATCGTTTTTATGATGTGCTGTAACAATTACTGATTGCAATGTATTTGAGTGAGGGTGGTATGTTTTTCGTACGGATTCTAAAAATGAGTATCTCGCGATTCGTGCTTTATTTTCAGATTGTTCCGGAGTGTTCCAGTGTCCTATTTCAAAGGGAAGAGTATGTTTTTTGGCATATTTTTTTACAAATATTTCATCGGTATTATTGGCTCCTTTTCGTATTGCCATGTGATGATTAAAATGTGCGAGTACAATATTCTTATATCCATGTTCTAAAAGTTGTTCTGTAAGAAACACAGAATCGGGACCTCCGGAGAAGGCAACAACAATGAGGGTGTTATGAGAAAATGTTTTGAGAAACTTTTGAGAAAGCATAGAAGTATATTGAGAAAAATCGTGTTGTAGTGTATAGAATTATAGAATATTTTTTATTCTCTTTTAAAGAAAATATATTGTATATATTGTCATTTTTGATACACTTTTTACAAATTTATTTTTTACATAATTTCTTATGTCTGTAACTATTACAAAAGTACACGCTCGGCAAGTATTAGATTCTCGAGGAAATCCAACAGTAGAGGTAGAGGTGACATTATCAGATAAATCATTTGGATCAGTAATTGTTCCTTCAGGTGCATCTACCGGAATTCATGAAGCAGTTGAGTTACGAGATGGAGATAAATCTGTTTATATGGGAAAAGGAGTGTTAAAGGCAGTACAGAATGTAAATACTATTTTAGCAGATCTTGTTATTGGAAAAGATGCTTTTGATCAAAAAGCATTAGATCAGTTGATGAAAGATGCAGATGGTACAGAACAAAAAGGAAATTTAGGAGCGAATGCAATTTTAGGGGTTTCGTTAGCAACAGCGAAAGCGGCAGCGCTTTCAAAAGGACAAGCCTTGTACCAATATGTAAATGATTTAGCAGGAAATCCGACAATGAAAATGCCAACTCCAATGATGAATGTAATTAATGGAGGAACGCATGCAGATTCAGGATTAGAAATTCAAGAGTTTATGATTTTCCCAACGGGGGCAAAAACTTTTTCTGAGGCATTACAAATTGGGGCAGAAGTGTTTCATACATTAAAAAAAATATTATCAGAGAAGAATTATGTAACAGCAGTCGGAGATGAGGGGGGATTTGCTCCTCGACTTGCAAAAAATGAAGAAGCAATTGAAATGATTTTAGAAGCAGCAAAACAAGCTGGACATGCAGATAAAGTTGAAATTGCAATGGATGCAGCAGCATCAGAATTTTTTGAAAATGAAATGTATACTGTCGATGGAAAGAAATTAGCAGTTTCAGAATTAGTAGAGTATTATGCAGATTTAAAATCGAAATATCCAATTATTTCTTTAGAAGATGGATTTGCTGAAGATGATTTTGATGGTTTTGAAGTACTACAACAAAAACTTGGAGATACAATGCAATTAGTGGGAGATGATTTATTTGTAACAAATACAAAACGAATTCAAATGGGGATAGAAAAGAAATTAGCAAATTCTGTATTGATTAAAGCAAATCAAATAGGAACATTAACAGAAACAATTGAAGCTGTTGCGATGACACATAAAGCAGGATGGACTGCTGTTATGTCACATAGAAGTGGAGAAAGTGAAGATTCAACAATCGCTCATCTTGCAGTGGGATTAGGAACAGGACAGATTAAAACAGGATCACTTTCTCGAAGTGATAGAATCGCAAAATATAATGAATTATTACGAATAGAAGAACGGTCACAACAAGCAGGAGAACATATTCCATTTCAGGGGAAAATTCGGTAATATGGTATTGTAAAATTGTCTTAAATAGAAAAAATATTATTTAAAGAAAAATATGAAAAGGTTTATTTTAGGGGTATTGGGAGTAAGTTTTTTTTCAGGAACAACATTTGGATTTTCTGATACAGTACCTTCGTATGTACAACGTGTAGCAGATACAACAAAAGTCTTTACAGAAACTGAAAAAAAACTTTCGTTTCGTGGATATAGATTTATTAAACGGGAAGAATTTTTAGAATGGATTTTAAAGAATGAAAATATTGCAGTTGAGAGATATGCAGATCCACATATTTCAGAGGTGTTTAGAGATATAAAAAAGCCAAATAATTATGTTTCGGCAGGGTATGCTTTGAATATATTGAGTCAATTTGAACCTGATGGGAAATTTTTAAAGCATAAAAAATTACGACGAATAGAAGCAGTAAAAATGTTGTTTGCATTAGAAGGAATTTCTGTATTGCCGAATTCTGATGGAGATATTCAAAAACATTGGCATGATTTACCGAAATCTGCGAAAGATCGAAATATTATTATTACAGCACTTCAGAAAAGAATTTTACGAAATAAAGCATCATCAGATAGTACATTCAAAGAAGTTAAGCCATATGCGTATCTTACAAAAGAAGATGCGATATGGATGTTGTATATTGTTAATGGTTTAAAGCATGATGCAGTATCAAAGAATACTATTATAGTAAAACCGCATGTTTCTTCTGGCCTTAAAAATATACAAAAAGTAGAAACATTATTGCAGTCTCAGTACTTACGAAAATCAGAATTAAAGAGTGAAAAACTTGAAGATGCTGCTATTTCTGGAATGGTAGAATCATTAGGTGATCCGTATTCTGTATATTTACCACCTAAAAAAGCTGATGAATTTAAAAATTATATAAATGAAGAGCCAGAACTTGAAAAAGAATATGCTGGATTAGGCGTTGCTATACAGCCCGCAACTGAAGGAGGATTAGTTATTACAGAAATTTTTAAAGATAGTCCTGCTGAAATTGCACATTTACAAGTAGGAGATGTGATTACAGGAGTAGATGGAGAGAGTATTCTTTCATTGTCGGTATCAGAAAGTGTAAAAAAAATTAAGGGAAAAGTTGGTACTTCTTCTTTTCTTACGATTAAAAGAAATGGAAAAACACTTACAAAATCGTTTATTCGAGAAAAAGTGTTTATAAAAAATTACTCAACAGTGAGTAGTGAGGTAAAAGATCATATTTTATGGATTAAGGTTCGATCGTTTAAATCGTTTACGGCAAGAGATTTTCAGAATATTCTTCGAGAACATATCACTCCAAATTCTGGGATACGAGGAATTATTATTGATTTACGGTTTAATCCAGGAGGATTGATGAATGTTGCACAAGAGATGTTAGGAGAGATTTTACCAAAAGGTTCTATTGCCGTACGGTTATATAATGCGAAAGGAGATGAGGATATTTATTATGTTGATGGAAGTGCGAATTATACAAAAGTTCCATTGGTAGTATTTCAGAATAAGTATAGTGCAAGTGCTTCAGAAATTTTCTCAGCAGCTGTTAAAGATTATGAGAGGGGGGATATTATTGGGACAACATCATTTGGAAAAGGAATAGCGCAACAATTATTTTCGCTTCCAAGAGGATTTGTAAAAATAACAACAGCAGAGTTCCGATCTCCATTGCAAAATATTATTCATAAAGTAGGAGTAAAACCAGATTATGAATTATCTGATCAAAGTGATGAAAGTTATTTTTATGAAGCAAAAAGACGATTACGGTAGAAGTTTTTGTATTTCTGCCATTTTTTGAAATACTTCAAGTGGTGTCATGGTATTGAGATTAAGTGTTTTAATTTGGTTACATATCATATCTTGTTGTGTTTTATTTTGTTTAGAGAGTGTTATATTCGGTTCTTCAAATAAACTGCTTTGTGCATTATTTGAAGAATTTTTTTTTGTTTCAGTATTTTCAAGTTGTAACAAGATTTTTTCTGCTCGTGTAATAATAGAATTTGGAAGACCTGCTAGTTTTGCGACTTCAATTCCAAAACTTTTTTCTGCTCCTCCTTCAAATATTTGGTGTAAAAAGATTATTCCTTGTTTTTTATCTTCAAGGATTCGTGCGGAAAAATTTTTTGCGTTTGGTAATGTGTGTACAACATGAATAAGTTCATGATAATGTGTCGCGAAAAGTGTTTTTACTTTTTTATCGTGTAAAAATTCTGTGATAGCCCATGCTAAAGCAAGTCCATCATATGTTGATGTTCCTCTTCCAAGTTCATCGAGTATTACAAAGCTTTTATTTGTTGCATGGCGTAGTATTTTTGATGCTTCTTGCATTTCAACTAAAAATGTTGATTCTCCTGTGGTAAGAGAATCTCCAGATCCTATTCGTGTAAAGATATTGTCGCAAATTGGTATAGTCGCACTTTTTGCAGGAACAAAACTTCCAATATGTGCGAGATAAAGAATAAGGGCATTTTGTCGCAAGAATGTTGATTTCCCTGCCATATTTGGACCTGTTATTAAATGAAAGCAATTGGTATTGCTCATACTGATTGTATTGGGAATAAATCGTTTACTTTCTTTTGCAAGATTTGTTTCTATAACAATATGTCTTCCTTCTGTAATTTCGAGTTTGTTTTGTGTTTCTGTAATATGCGGTTTTATAAGGCGTTGTTTTTTTGCTAAAAATGCAAAATTTTGAGAAATATCTGCCTTTGCTATATGTTTTGCAAGTTTTTGGAGAGAAGATGATGCGTTTGTAATACTGTTTTCTAGATGAGACCGAATTTCTTCTTGTCGTTGTTCATATTGAAATTGTGCATTTTGAATTTTTGTATCGAATTCGGAAAGTTCTGGAGTAGTGTATCGAGAAACATTTTTTAATGTTTGACGATGTATAAAATACTCTGGGATATTTTTTGTATGAATTGCTGTTACTTCAAAGAAATACCCAATTACTTTATTATATTTTATTTTTAAACTTGGTATTCCTGTTTTTTCTTTTTCTTTTGTATTAATTCGTATGAGTTCTTCTTTTCCTCCTTGAGATAAATTTCGATAGGTATCAAGTTCTGTATCAAATCCTTCAGCAATAAAATTATCGGCACTTGGAAGTTCTATTAGTGCTGATCGTAATAGATTTGCAAGTTCTTTAAGCGATGATGGTGTGCTGAGGGTACTCATTTTTTATTTTTTATAGAATATTATTATTCCGAAGAGTATAAAGAGTATACCTCCAATTATAAATACGCCTTTATAAAAGAGGTGTAGTGTAAATAGAATAATACTTGATAGAAGTATCGCACATATTCCAGCGATAAGAATTATACCAATGCTTTTCATTTTTCCAATAAATGGAATATTTTTTATTACTTTATGGAATGGTGCAATGAGAAGAAGTAATCCAATCCATAGTACTGTAAAAGCGATAAATCGAAATATCCACGAAGAATGGTTTTCTTCATTTTGTAATTCTTGAATAGCACTATTTTTATCAGCATTAAATACTCTATATAGTGATACATTTTTCGTATAATAAGTATCAGAATATGGAGAAAGTGTTTTTGAAAGTGGGTTGATTGTTCCAAAAAAGGTAACAGGATCTGATGGAGAAGAAATAACAGTATAATGAATTCTTACATCTCCAATTTTGGGATCATTGAGTGATCCTTTTCCATTAAATAAGTATTTTTGGTTGAGGAGAAGTGTATTATCTGTTTCTATTGTATTTTCTCGTGTAAGGAGTAAATCTTTTGCTTTTGGAAGTGTAAGAGTATCGACAGAAAGTTTATATCCATTTAAAGTAATGGTATGAGCTGTTTTTGAAACACTTTTTAAGATTGTATTATCATAATAATTTTGTATTGTATTTTGGCTATTGGTGTTTTCTTTCCATATATATCGTATTTTGTTTTTTGGATTATCGGTATTTATGTTACGTGTTGAATCGGTCGTATATGTTTCTACGATTCTGTTAATTTGAATATACTTTCCTTTTTTGAGATAGAGATCTTCAAGTTGTTCTGGAGTTTCTAAGGTTCCATGAAAAGCAATAAGTGTATTGTGAAGGTTCTTCTGATTTTCTGCTGTTATTGTTTTGATCTCTTTTGCAGTTCGGGCAATATCCGATGTTTTTGGTCCTTCTTCGTTTAGAAAAAAAAGAACAAGAGATGTAAAAAGCAAAAGAGTTCCTATTAAAATTCTTTTTATTGAAGATGTAATTTCCATGGTGTTATATTTTAAAATTGTAACAATCCTTCAACTTCTTCGTGTGATAATGTATTTGCGGTTGTTTCTTGTTTTTCGTGAATATGAATTTGCAGATTCGTATTAAGAAAATAAGAAAATTTTTCACGCATGAGAGTAATATTTTTTTCAGTATTGATTAATTTTTTAGCAAAATCACCTTTTATTTCAATGGTTAAAATACCATCTGTATATTCTATTGCAGATCCATATTCTGATAAATACAATTTTACCGTTTTTGGAAGCATTGAACAGAGTGTTTTCCATTGAGATTGAACAATAGGAAGTATTTCATCTGGTTCTGGAGGATCTATAGGATCTATAGTATTATTTTCTTTTTGCTGTTGTATGAGATGATTATTTTGATTCTCTGTTGTGTGAGAATCTTTTTCGTTTTTTGGGATTATATTTGATGGAATCGTTTGTGTTGTCTCATTATCCCATGGTGGATTTTCTTGCGATGATTGTTGTGATGAGGGTATTGGAGGAGGAGATAAATCATCTGTAGTCTTTTCTATAGAAGGGGATTGGTTATTTTCTTTCTCTTTTTCTTTTTCTTTCTCTTTTTTAGCAGGAGTATTGTTTGTGATGTTTTCTTCCGTGTGTGTAGTAGTATGTGATGAAATATGTGTTAATTGGTTGGTAAATTCTTTATTTAAAAGAAGTGTTTTTGTTATAGCGATTTCAAGAGCAAGAGGGGGAATTTCAAACCGTTTTGATCGTTGTAATCCTTCTTCAAAAAGAGTAATTACTTCAATAATCCATGGTAATAATGCATTTTTTTCAGCAATGTATTGGTGGAATATTTCTTGTAAATATTCAAGAAAATCTTTTCCAAATTCTTGGATATTTCGTCCTTCATTTTGCAATGCTTCTAATTGTGCGAATGCTTCATTACTGTGTCCTTTTTGAAGATGTGTCAAAAATGTTTCTAAAAAATCAGCAGAAATAATACCAAGGCTTTGTTGAAGGTGTTCAGCGGTTATAGGTCCGAAAGTACTTGATTGTTCAAGAAGAGAAATAGCGTCTCTCAGTCCACCATTTGCTCGTTTTGCGATTATTTCTAACCCCTCTTGAGTATATTCAAAATTTTCTTTTGTACAAATATATTGGAGTCTATCAACAATATCGTTTTTTTCAATATTCGTAAAGAAAAATGTTTGACATCGTGATCGAATTGTATCTGGTACTTTATGGTATTCTGTTGTTGCAAGAATAAAATATGCATGATGAGGAGGCTCTTCTAATGTTTTTAAAAGAGCATTAAATGCTTCTTTTGTAAGCATATGAACTTCATCTATGATATAAATTTTTGCTTTTCCTGTATTTGGAGCAAAGGAAACTTTTTCTCGAAGATCTCGAATTTCATCAATTCCTCGATTTGATGCAGCATCAATTTCGATAATATCAGTAAGGCGATCTGTTTCTGCTAATATACATAATTCACATTGTGTGCATGGATCACCTGTTTCAGTGATATTGGTACAATTTATTGCTTTTGCTAAAATTCGTGCAGAAGAAGTTTTTCCTGTTCCTCGTGTTCCACAAAAAAGGTAGGCATGAGAAAGTCTGCCGAGTCTTATAGCATTTAAAAGTGTATTTTTAGGAGCATCTTGTCCAACCATGTCTGAAAATGTTTTCGGTCTATAGTCTCCGTATAAAGCCATACTGGTAGTATAAAATATATATATAGTATATCGTGTTTATTATAAGAAAAAAAGAACAATATATCTCTGTATATTGTTCTTTAAGAGAAAAAATAGTAACAGTATTACATTAAAAGTTCAAGTTCTACAACATGTTCTTCTTCATCATCAAGTGATTCTTGTTTTGGACCAGCAATACATGACAGAAGAACATCTTGATCTGTTTCAATATACTTTTCTCCATCAAGTGTTTGATTGACATGTTCTATTCCTCTTACAACTTTTGCACTACAACTCATACATGCTCCTGCATGGCATGAAAATGGAAGATCTACATCATTTTCTGCACATTCATCTAAAAAATTCATTTCTCCTTCAATAATATCATTGAATAATTCTTCTCCGTCACTATCTTTTACAATAAGCCTAATCATAAATTTTTATTAAAATACGTATATGGTATTATTATTTTACAAAAATATTTTGTCTTATTTACTTATAAAAAGGTATAGAAATTTCTTAATTAAAAATTTATATTAAATAAATCAATGCTTATTAAAATAATATCTATTTC
>JALUEA010000091.1 GCA_027053135.1 Candidatus Altimarinota bacterium | reverse complement strand
TCTTTATAGCTTGGCCATGATACAAAGCTAATAGTTTCATCTTGAGGAGAAAATTTTTGCCATAGTTCTTCTGCTAAATGAGGTGCAAAAGGGGAGAGGAGTCTTATAAATTTTCCTCCAGGAATTCGTGGGATTGTTTCTAATTTTTGAAATGCATTTACCCAAATCATCATTTGAGAGATTGCTGTATTAAATTTAAAATTATCAATATCTTCAGAAACTTTTTTTACTGTTTGATGTGTAAGTTTAATAAGTTCTTGTTGTGGGCATGTTTCAGAAATTTCTTTTTCTGTAAAGAGTCTCCAAATTTTCATTAAGAATTTATGCATTCCTTCTACTGCAGTAGTATCCCATGCTTTGTTTTGTTCAAATGGCCCCATAAACATTTCGTACATTCGAAGTGTATCTGCTCCATAAGCGTTGATGATATCATCTGGATTAACAACATTTTTTAGAGATTTACTCATTTTAGCAACAATTTTTTTTACTTTTTCTCCACTTGGTATATGAAAAAATTCACCATTTTTTTCTTCTACTTCGTCACTTGGTACAAGTCCTCCTGTTGATTTTTGGTAGGCATAACTTAAAATAAGACCTTGATTTACAAGTTTTTTAAATGGTTCTTTCGTTGAAACAAGTCCTAAGTCATAAAATGCTTTGTGCCAAAATCGTGCGTATAAAAGGTGTAAAACAGCATGTTCTGCTCCTCCTACATATAAATCTACAGGTCCCCATTGTGCTTCTGCTTCTTTACTCCATGCTTCGTTTTTGTTTTTTGGATCCATGTATCGGAGCCAGTACCAACTAGATCCAGCCCAGTTCGGCATTGTTGAAGTTTCTCGTGTAAATTCTTGAAAGACTTTATCTTTTGGAACTTCTGATTTATCACATATAATAACAGTGTTTTGAGATGTAATATATCCTGAAACATGAACCCAGTCTGTTATTTTAGCAAGAGGGCTTTCTCCTGTTTCTGATGGTTCATAGTTTGCACTTTCTGGAAGAATAAGTGGTAATTGAGATGTATCTAATGGAAAACATTCTCCATTTTTATCGAATACTAAAGGAATTGGTTCTCCCCAGTATCGTTGTCGTGTAAAAATCCAATCACGGAGTTTGTAGTGTATTTTTGCTTTTCCAAGATTCTTTTTTTTAAGAAATTGGATCATTTTTTGTTTTGCTTCTTCTACTGATAATCCATTTAAAAAATCAGAATTTTTTAGGATATTGTTTTCTATTACTTCAATAACTGGAAGATTATATTTTTCTGCAAATTCTCTATCTCTTTCATCATGCGCAGGTACTGACATTATTGCTCCTGTTCCGTATCCCATCATCACATAATCAGCAATCCATACTGGAATTTCTTTGTTATTAATAGGATTTATTACATAGCTACCGGTAAATACTCCTGTTTTATTTTTGTTTAATTCCGTTCGTTCAAGATCTGATTTTCGAGAACATTCGAGTTGATACGCTTTTACTGTTTCTTTATATTGTTCTGTCGTAATGCTTTCTACAAAAGGGTGTTCAGGTGAAAGTACAAAATATGTAGCTCCAAAAAGTGTATCGGGACGCGTTGTGTAGACGGTAATTTTTGTGTCAGAATTTTTAAGTGTAAAATCGATTTCTGCTCCTGTACTTTTTCCAATCCAGTTTTTTTGCATGGTTTTAATTTTTTTTGGCCATTTAAGAGTCGGATCTTCTAAATCTTGTAAAAGTCGTTCTGCATAATCTGTAATTTTAAACATCCATTGTTTTAGGGCTTTTTTCGTAACGGGATTTCCGCATCGCTCATGAAGTCCTTGTTCTACTTCTTCATTTGCACATACTACTTTACATGATGGGCACCAGTTTAATGGTTTGTTTTCTTCATATAATAAATTTTTATTGTATAGTTTTAAAAATAATTCTTGGGTAAATTTATAGTACTCTTCATCTGTAGTGGAAATTTCTCTATCCCAATCATATGAAAAACCAAGGCTTTTAATTTGTCTTCGAAAATTTTCAATATTTTTATAGGTTGAAATTTTAGGATGTACTCCTGTTTTAATTGCGAAGTTTTCAGCAGGAAGTCCAAAAGCATCCCATCCCATTGGATGTAGTACTTTATATCCTTCCATTCGTTTTTTCCTCGAAATAATATCTGTGGCAGTATATCCTTCAGGGTGTCCTACATGAAGTCCCGCTCCTGACGGAAATGGAAACATATCAAGAGCGTAAAATGTTTTTTGTGATGATGTATCGTTAGGGGAGGTATTTTGTACGGAAAATGTTTTATTTTCTTCCCAGAATTTTTGCCATTTCTTTTCGACTATTAAATGATTATAAGAGTTTGACTCTATTGAAGTTTTCATAAGTGAAAGAAGGTTAAGAAATCGTATAAAAAATAAAATTATTTTCTCTTTTAAGATTTTCCAACCGCCACTCTTTTAGTCTCACATCATAATAATTGTTAAGTTCATCAACACCTATAACACCGAACCCTTTTTTTAAAAGCAATTCCCCTACTTTACTTCCGATAAAACCGGCTACTCCCGTTAACAAAACGTTTTTCATATCATTTCCCCAATCTTATGTTTTTTGCCAATGGACCCGAATACTTAACAAAAAGTTCTCCCACATCAACATCATTTTCCGGCATAAAACCGAAAACCTTTCTCCAAATATCCCTACCTTCCATACATAAATAGACAAAAGCATTTTGTCGGATACTCTTTATGTTGTAATAGATCTCCCTGTACATCTCGATACGTAACTTTTTAGGATATCGGTATTTACCG
>JALUEA010000090.1 GCA_027053135.1 Candidatus Altimarinota bacterium | reverse complement strand
GTATATTGTATGGTGATGAAATATATTTTTCAGTATTGTATTGTTGTGGTATTTTCATTTTTCCTTTTTTTTGGTGGAAGTATGGTTGCAACAAATGCTCATGCGTTATTTCCGCCAGAGGTGGTACAGTTTATTGAAAATCATCCAAATATTACAGATGAAGAGCTGAATGCATATTTTCAAAAACAGTATGGATATGGATTGGAAGAGTATTTCCAGCAAAGTTCCGTTCAAAGTCAATTGTATGATCAAAACTTTGATCCCTTCGCACCATCGGAAGAGTATTTAAGTTTACAAGAAAAAAAGAAGCTTTCTCCAGATGCTATAAATACATTAAATACGCTTTCAGATGAAACAAAAAAAAATGTGTTTTTACAAAATGCATTACAATTAAAAAATAATCCTGATACTTCCTCAACATGGGAAAAATTTAAAACATATGTAAATATTGGAGTTGTTCATATTTTATCGGGAACAGATCATATTTTGTTTGTGATTTCGCTTTTATTATTACCATTTGAGTTTCGTAAAATTTTAATTCTTATTTCAGGATTTACTATTTCTCATAGTATTACATTGATTTTGTCAGGATTGAATATCCTTACATTGTCTTCACGAATTGTAGAACCGATTATTGCTTTATCAATTATTGTAACAACTTGTACTGCTATATATTTAAATTATCGGAAATTAGATTCGAAGAGGGAACAGCCTAATATTTATTTTCATGCATTGATTGTTTTTATTTTTGGGTTATTTCATGGATTAGGATTTGCAGGAGCTTTTGCTGATTTACGAATTGATAGTACTCATTATTTACTTCCGTTACTTTCAATGAATATAGGGGTTGAGTTGGGGCAATTGTTTATTATTTCTATTGCATTTCCTCTTATTTGGATGGTGAGAAATCAAAAATATGGAATCCTTCTTCTTCATATTTTTTCGATTATAACCATTTGTTTTGCTTCTTATTGGTTGATTGAACGGTTACAGGCGTAATATTTTTTTATTTTTTTATGCGAAACTTTTCAGAAATTTTTACAAATGCAAAGCAGGCGTCTTTAGATGTTGCTCGTCTTTCTACAGAAGAAAAAAATAGTATTTTGCGTATACTCTCACAAAAATTGAGAGAAAACACACATCGGATTTTAGAAGCAAATAAAAAAGATATTGATCGTTTCATAGCCACTTCTTCAAATAAGGAAATGGTTGATCGTTTATTATTAACAGAAGAACGAATTGAAGGAATTGCAGAGGAAATACAAAATGTTGTACGCCTCCATGATTTTGTAGGGGATGTTCTGCTTGAGAAAAAAATGGATTCTGGGATTCTTATAAAGAAAGTGCGAGTTCCATTAGGTGTTATTGCAATGATTTATGAATCTCGTCCAAATGTAACGATTGATGCAGGAGTCTTAGCATTTAAAAGTGGAAATGCTATTATTTTGAAAGGAGGGAAAGAAGCAGAGTTTTCGAATCAAATACTAACAAAAATTTTTCGAGAAGTTTTGGCAGAGTATGGGGTAGAAAACGCTGTTCAACTTATAGAAAACGCAACACGTGAAGATACTGCTCAATTATTACAAGCAAAAGGGAAAATTGATTTACTTATTCCACGGGGAGGAAAAGGACTTATACAGTTTGTATCGGAAAATGCTCGCGTTCCCGTAATAGAAACAGGTGCGAGTGTTGTGCATACTTTTATAGATGAAACGGCTGATTTTGAAATGGCAAAGAATATAATTCTGAATGAAAAAACACGAAGAGTTTCAGTATGTAATGCACTTGATACCGTATTGATTCATTCTCAAATAGCTGATACATTTTTAGCGTATATTATTCCAGAATTAGAAAAAGCGAATGTTGCTATTTATACCGTATCTGATGTGAAAGAACAAACACCAGAAGCAATTGATGCATTTTTTTCAACAGAGTATTTACGATCAGCAATTACACTTCATGTTGTGGAAGATATTACAGAAGCCTTAGATCATATTGCAAAATATTCACTAGGGCATTCAGAAAGTATTGTTACGGAAAATCAGGAGAATGCAGATCGATTTTTGCAAGAAGTCGATGCAGCATGTGTGTATCATAACGCATCGACAGCTTTTTCTGATGGAGCGCAATTTGGACTTGGCGCAGAAATTGGTATTTCAACGCAAAAACTTCATGCACGAGGTCCATTTGCACTTGAAGCACTTACTTCAACGAAATGGGTTGTTTCTGGAAATGGAACAATCCGATAAGTATTTTTATTAAAACAGTATGAAAAAAACACTTTTTTGGGGAGGTCTACTTGTTGGACTTATTGCTCTTGGGTTCTATGCTTTGAATAAGTTTCATGTAGATCTATCGTTATCAAACGCAACAAAATCATTTGTACGACAATCGGCGCAGGAGGTTTTAAATGCTCCAAAAAATATTATGAATAAAGTGAAAGAAAATATTCCTCTTCCAAGTATGCCAAAATCACCATCTCTTCCGATGATGGATGAAACATCTGCTCTTCCGGTGCAACATCGAAACCCTGAAGTTTCCTCTTTGTCTGTTATACCAGCTGTTTCTACTCTTCCGGTACAACAGAGGAAACCTGAGGATTCCTCTGTATCTGTTGTTCCCGTACAGCCAGTTGTTTCTGTTCTTCCAACGACTGTAAAAACTATGGGGGCGAATGCTATGGGGGCTATTTCTCCGTTTTAGTTGTAAAGGAGTACAGAGATATTATAATAATATATCTGGAAAGAAGTTTTGTAACTTCTTTTTTTGTATTTCTAAAAATTTCGCATTGCGTGTTAGAAATGTATTTGAATTGTTTTGTGT
>JALUEA010000089.1 GCA_027053135.1 Candidatus Altimarinota bacterium | reverse complement strand
TTTCAACTGATAGCGAAGATGATGAAAAGAAACAAGATGATAATAGAAAAAAAGAACTGCTTAATGCCTATTTAGAAGTACTTTCAAAATTGATTAAATGGAATGAAAGTTTAGAAAAAATCTATATGGCAATTGAAAACTTTTTAACAAAAGAAGAAATTACTGAAAACGATTTCAACAACATTCTTAAAACAATTGAAAACCTTGAAAATGTTGAAGGCATTGATGATAGTGTTTTATTTGTATGCGAAAAAATTAAAAAATTACTATCAGACGAGGAAAGTACAAAAGATAATGTTAAAGAAACACTTATGTTCTTTATCAGTAAACTTAATACATATAAAGAAGAACTTTCAACTTCTGAAATGGTAATTGAAAAACTTAAAGAAGGTATGTTAAAGTTAGCAGAACAACAAGAAACTAAAACTGATAAAGCAAATGAAAGTGTTGATAATGGTTGACGCAATTTTATTTTTTTTCGTGTTCGAATTACCGAAGCTAATCGAATAGTTTCTCGTAACAGCTTTATTCGATCAGAAAGTTCTGAATCTAAAAATTGTCCTGCTGATTCTGCTAAAGACTGAAGATGAACAGAATTTTCCTTCTTTTTTCCTGTTAGATTTTGCCATAAATATTCAGCAAAAAATGGACATATTGGAGCAAGCATTTTCGCTATATTTTTCAAAACAAAATAAATTGTTTTGTAGCCTGATATTTTTTCTGAAGTCATTCCATTTGCCCAAAATCTATCTCGTGATCGTCTTACATACCAATTAGTAAGAGAATCTACAAAATCTGGGAAATATCGAAGTGCATCATCTAATTTATAGTTTTCAAAATTTTCTGTAAATCCTACTCGTAATGTTTCGTATTCTGATAAAATCCATCTATCAAGATCTGTTATTGGATGTAATTCAGTATTTTCTGGTCTCCAGTTATCAATATTTGCATATGTCGAAAAAAACGAATATACATTTTGTAATGGAAGCAAGAGTGTTTTTACAACTTCCTGCACACCTCTTTCCATAAAACGAAAGTTTTCAGCACGGACTACTGGACTTGAAAGCATATAAAAACGCATTGCATCTGCACCATATGTATCAAAAATTACATTCGGATCAGGATAATTTTTTTTAGATTTACTCATTTTTTGTCCGTCTTCAGCAAGAACTATTCCATTAGTAATAACATTTTTATAAATATTTTCTCCCGTCAACGCACATCCTAAAACGTGAAGTGTATAAAACCATCCTCGTGTTTGGTCAAGTCCCTCAGCAATGAAATCTGCAGAAACAGGAATCGAAGAATTTTTCTTCTGAAAATGTACTCCTCGACTCGCATATGGCATAGCCCCACTTTCAAACCAACAATCTAACACTTCTGGAATTCGTAGCATTTTTGATCCACATTTTTCACATTTCCAAGTCAATTCATCAACAAATTGTTTATGAATATCCGAAATTTCTCCTTGTTTCTTTCCCGTTTTTTCCTCTAACTCTCCACGAGTAGAAACAACTTCTATATGATCACATTCTTCATTTTCACATTTCCATACTGGAATAGGAGCTCCCCAATATCTATTTCGCGAAATTGCCCAATCAGGTGCTGTTTCCAAAATTTTCCCAAATCGACCATTCTTTAAATGCTCTGGAGACCAATGAATCTTTTGATTTTTTTCTATCATCAAGTTTTTAATTTTTTGCACATCAACAAACCAAGTCTTAATTCCTCTATACATCAATGCACAATCCGTTCTCCAACAAAAAGGATACTCATGATCATACTGATCTTGTTTAAATATTTTCCCTTGTTCCTTTAAAATATAAATAACAGAATCATTTGCATTTTTTTCCTTACTTCCTTCTATAACTTCATCAGCTCGAAAATATTGTCCTTCAAGTTCTGGTGCTAATGCATTAAAGTATCCATTTTCATCAATTGGCTGTTCTAAAAATCGTATCCCATTTGCAGTACATACTTTTGCATCATCTTCTCCAAAATTTGGTGCAAGATGTACTATTCCCGTTCCACTATCGGCACTTACAAAACTATCAGCTACAATTTGAAACGCATTTTTATGATTAGCATAATACGGAAAAAGAGGGGTATATTTCTTTCCTGCTAATTCTTTTCCTAAAAGAGTTTTTATAACCGTCCCCTTTTCTCCAAATGTTTTTTCCAGTAAATCTGATGCAAGTACAAAAATACCTTCATCAGTTTGTACGAACGAATACTCAAGTGTTGGATTCACACATAAAGCAAGATTTGAAGGAAGCGTCCAAGGAGTAGTTGTCCACGCAAGAACATATGTATTAGGTTCATCTTTGAGCTTAAATTTTACTGTCAGTGTTTTATCTTTTATCTGCTTATAATTTTGATTTGCTTCAAAATTCGAAAGTGGAGACCCCAAACGAGGCGAATAAGCAATTACTTTTTCCCCTTCGTAAATCAATCCTTTATCCCATAGTTCCCGAAACACAGACCACACAGATTCCATATATTCTGGATCCATTGTTTTATAATCATTTTTGAAGTCTACAAATCGTCCCATCCTTTCTACCGTACTTTCCCATTCATCAGCACATCGCATTACTGCAGCTTGACAGAGATCATTAAATGGACCAGTTCCCATTTTTTCTATTCCTGGCTTTCCTCCAATTTTATGTTCTTTTTCTATTAAAAATTCAACAGGAACTCCGTGACAATCCCATCCAAATTTTCTATTCACTCGAAACCCTTGCATAGTTTTATACCGAGGTATAGCATCTTTTATTGCTCCTGCCAAAATATGACCATAATGCGGTGTTCCTGTGGCAAATGGAGGACCATCAAAAAAAACAAATTCATTCTCTGCTGGATTTTTTTCTACTGATTGTTCAAAGA